>CAZEVP010000008.1:0-73465 GCA_964515735.1 uncultured Verrucomicrobiaceae bacterium
CCGAACGGCTCGCCGCCATCGGTCTCGATCTGGTGCTGGTGGCGCGCCGCGTCGACCGGCTCGAACAGCTCGGCGCGCAGCTCGAACAGGCGCACGGCATTCGCGTCACCGTCTGCCGGATCGATCTGTCGAGCCTTGATGCCGCACAGCGGATGCTCGACGCGACCGCCGCGCTCGACATCGGCCTCGTCGTCAGCAACGCCGGTTTCGGCCTGAAGGGCGAGCACGCCGCCAACGACACGCAGGCGATGACCGAGATGCTGATGGTCAACTGCCACACACCGATGCAGCTGACGCACGGTTTCATCCCACGGCTGCGCGCGCGCGCCGCGCGCGCCGCGCGCGACGGCATCCGGGGCGGCATTATCCTCACCAGTTCGGTCGAGGGGCTGATCGGCTGCCCCTACTCGACCGCCTATTCGGCCACCAAGGCGTTCGTCAACAATCTCGGCGAGGGGCTGTGGGGCGAGCTGGAACCCGAGGGCATCAAGGTGCTGACACTCTGCCCCGGCGCCACCGAGAGCGAGGCGGCGGCCAATCAGGGCATCGATCCGTCGACGCTGCGCAACGTGATGCCGGCGGCGGCGGTCGCCGAACTGACGCTGGCCAACATCGACAACGGCCCCGTCTTCATCAGCAGCGAACACTACAAGGCGGCATTCGAGCAGCTGCTGTCGCTGCCGCGCCGACAGGCGCTGACGGTGATGGCGCAGAACATGAAACGGTGACGCGAGCATGAGCGAGACGATCGACTTCGCACTGCTGCACGGCGGCGGTCAGGGCAGCTGGGTCTGGGACGAAACCATCGCCGCCTTGCGCGACCTGGCCGGAGATGAACTCGGAAAAATCCTCGCGCTCGACGTGCCGGGCTGTGGCAGCAAGCGCGAGCGCGACACCACCGAACTCGACAACGACGACATCGCGCGCGAGCTGATCGCCGACATCGAGAGCGCCGGATTGCGCGACGTCGTGCTGGTCGGCCACTCGCAGGCGGGACAGGTGCTGCCGCTGATGGCCGCGCTCAGGCCAGAACTGTTTCGCCAGCTGATCCATGTCAGCTGCTCGATTCCGCGCGAAGGCCAGAACGTGCAGCAGATGATGGGCCGTAGCCGACAGGGCAACAACGACGACGAGGTCGGCTTTCCGTTCGACCCCGCCACCGAGTCGGCCGCCGAACGCTATCCGCTGATGTTCTGCAACGACATGGACGCCGGGCAGCAGCGCGACTTCCTCGGCAAACTCGGCCGCGACAGCTGGCCGATGAAGAGCTACGCCTTCAGCGACTGGCGTTACGATCGCTTCGGCGCGGTTCCCGCCAGCTACGTGCTCTGCCTGCGCGACAACATCCTGCCGATGCGCTGGCAGCAGCGTTTCGCCGAACGCCTGTGCTGCGAACACGTCATCGCCATCGACGCCGGCCATCAGGTGATGAACACGCGACCATCCGAACTCGCATCCATCCTCCTCCGCGAGGCTGGCGCTCATGCAACCAATGAGTGACCAGACATTGAAACCGTAATCCGACCATTTCAAATGGTGGCGCCTGTCCCTTCGAAAGCCGTTATCGGCTCCTGACAGTCTTTCGCCACCCTCCCAATCACAGGAAGTGTGCTGCATTTCATCGAGAATGAAGCGCAGGTTGAACCATCAGGGCCAGTAAGCCGTCAAAGCCTCTCAGCCGCCACCGATAGCGATGATCGAGAGGCTTTTCATGAAAATTACCGCACAGGCATATTTTTTCATCGCGAGCATCGCGACCCCAGCCGTCGCCTTCGGCGCCGGATTCTCCCTCAACGAGCAGAGCGCGCGCACGCTGGCCCAGGCCTTTGCCGGCCGCGTTTCCGACGCCGACAACGCATCGACGCTGGCGTCGAACCCGGCAGGCATGTCGTTTCTCGAACAGGCCGAAGTCAGCGCAGGCTTTTCGTTCATCGATGCCCACAGCGATATCAGCCACGCCATCAGCACCACCGCAGGTCTCGATGTACGCGGCAGCAATGATGGCGACATGATTCCATTTTCGACCGTACCCTTCGGCTATTACGTGCAGCCGCTCAACGATCACTGGGCCGCAGGCATCGGCATCTATGCACCCTTCGGTTTGACCACTGACTACGAAAGCGAATTTCAGGGACGCTATTTCGGCACCAGGAGCGACATCCAGGCCGTCACCCTGCAGCCCTCCATCAGCTACAAATTCGATAACGGTCTCGCACTGGGCCTCGGCATCACCTACAACCGCTTCGACGGCGAGCTACAGAAGAAGATATTCATCGCCCCCACGCTGGACGATATCAATGCAAAAGTATCCGGCGACGATGCGGCATGGGGTTACAACATCGGCGTGCTGTACCAGCTCAACGAGTACACACGAGTCGGTCTTACCTATTACTCCAAGGTGGACTACACACTGAAGGGACGCACCAGTCTCAGCAATCTGCCAGCCATCCTGGGCGGTTCATCGGTTCGTTACGGTGCCTCACTCGATATTGAAACGCCGGATCGTATCGATGTTGGCATCACGCACAAGCTGACACCGAAGCTGACGCTGCATGCCGACATCAGTCGCACCGACTGGTCGACACTCGAAGAGATCAGAGTGGAAAACCATGGCGCGCCCGCCGCCCTGGCCGAATCCGTCGAACCGCTCGACTGGAAGGCAGCGATGTTCTATTCGGTGGGATTGAGCTACCAGATCGATCCGCAATGGCGCATTCGCGGCGGCATCGGATACGACGAACAACCCATCCCCGACTCGACCCGCTCGGTACGCCTTCCCGCCGGCGACCGCACGCTGTTCGGCATCGGCGCGACATGGACACCCCTGCAAAATCTCGATGTCGACGCCGCTTTCATGTACATCCAGGAAGAGACCGTGCGCGTTGACCAGCAGGAATCGGCGCTGATAACGGGCCTGCCGGTCGGGTACGACGCCAAATACAGCACCAGCGTGAACCTGCTGTCACTGCAGGCGAGCTGGAAATTCTGAACCTGAAAAGGCAATGGTGGGACTGCTTACACTCCGCTTCGCTGCGTTGGCAGCCTCTCATTTCGGCGTCGAATATCCGCTTCTCGATTTTCGAGACACTCCTCTTCTGACCGCTTTCAGTCACACGCAAACACCAAGCGGTTGCTCAGCCAATTGTCGTCAGGCTCTCGTGCGACGAGCGCTCGATCATGCCGTAGGCGACCTGATCGCCCCAGCGGTAGCGCACGCCGCCCTGCTGCAGATTCAAACCGCCGATGTCGGGATTGCCGACACGGAACGTCGACAGCGCGGTGGCGCCCTCGATGCGAGTGATGCCGAGCGCCGACTCCAGTTCGACGGCGACGTCGTCGCCCTCGCCGACGATGCGGCGCAGCCACGGAATCGTCACCGCGCGCGCCGGATACATGACGCCGTCCTGATAGACGTAACCCTCGTTCAGCGCGCGCCCGTTCTCGTTCGGCGGATAGGCGATGTAGCCGAACGCGCGCCCATCCGGAAACAGCGCCGACTGCCAGCAGTGGCCACGAAAACCGGCGAGCGGCCGCACGCTCTGGCGCTTGACGCGCAGGCCGACACCCTTGAACGGGCGCGACTCGCCGTCGACTTCGAACACACCGGCGGCGCGAAACAGATGCTCGAAGCGCCAGCCGATGCCCATGCTGGCCGCCTCGACCTGCTCCTCGGCCGACATCTTCGCCACCTTCTCCGGCGACAGATCCTGTACCCAGGCCGGCGTCTCCATCGTCAGCTCGACATCGATCCGCAGCGGTATCCGCCGGTTCGGATCGAGCGTCTTGTGAATCTGCTGTTCGACGGTACCGTCGATCACCGGCCCATCCCAGGTGACGCGCCATTTGCGGAACGGTTCGAGGCAGGTGAACGCGATCGGGCCTGCGCCGAGCACGGTCGGGCGACCATCGGGGCCGAACGGCGAGTGCGCCGCGCCCATGCCGGCGCCGTTCAGGATGCGACCACCGGCGACGGTGAAGTTGCCCTGCACGCGGCGGTTGTCCCACGACGACGCCTCGGCCTCGATACCGATGCGCGGAAAGGCGAACGCACCGCTCTCCTCGTACAGCCAGATCGACGTGCTCTCGCGCATCTCCGGATTGTCCGGGCAGCTGGCAAACACCAGGTCGTGTTCCGGTGTCAGGCCATTGGTCATCTGTGCCAGTGTCAGGCTCATCGCTCTGTTCCTCGAATGCGTGTTCAGATCTTCGCTATCACGTCCTGGCCGAAACGCGCGGCGTTGTCGCACCACTCGTTGACGCTGCTGCCATCCATCGAAATCGCCGCCGTCGACACACCCATGTCGCGGTAGCGGCCGATACGGTCGATCAGCTGTGCCGGCGTCCACTTCTCGCCGGGCGGCGCGATGCTGGCCAGCACGATCTCCGGCATCTCGGCGCGCCCCATCTTTTCGCACTGCTCCTTCATGTAGGCGATGCCCTGCTGCAGATCGACCTCGCCGCTCATGCTGGTGGTGCGCGTCGTCGACAGGTCGATGCCGGCAGTGGTGAAGAACGGGTTCCAGCCATCGGCCAGTTCGACGACGCGGCGAATGGCGCGGCGGCTGTTGCCGCCGACCAGCAGTGGCAGATGCGGCCGCTGCGGCGAACCCGGCAGGATGCGATTGCCGAACGCGGTGTAACCGCTGCCCTCGAACGCGAACTCCTCGCCGGAGAGCGCGGCGCGCAGTGCCTTCAGGTATTCGTCCATCAGATCGTTGCGCTTCTCGAAATCAACGCCGAGCGCGCGGTATTCGCCTTTCAGGTAGCCGGCGCCGACGCTGAGCGTGACGCGGCCGCTGGCGAAGTGGTCGAGCGTCGCCACGTCGCGCGCGACGATGAACGGATTGCGATACGGCAGCACCAGAATGCCGGTCTGCAATCGCAGCGTCGTCGTCACCGCCGCCAATAGCGCCAGCATGACGAACGGCCCCTGCGCGTGGTGGCCGCCGGCATCGAGCCAGCGCCCGGTCGGGCACGGGTGATCGGTGACCAGCCCGGCATTGAAGCCGGCCTGCTCGACAGAGCGACCAACCTCGCGCACCGCTTCCATCGTCGTGAATTCGGGCTGCTCGACGTGATCGAACGGCAGCGTGATGTTGATCTTCACGGTTCTTACCTCGCTGTGAATATCGGGGCGGTTCCAGCTCGCACATTTCAAAACGGTCATTGGCACTGAGCGTGAAGCAGTCCGTGCCGGGAGCGGTTCCAGCAGCGTCGGAGACAGGACGTCTCCGACGCAGGCTAGAGCCGGCCCCGTGAGCAAAGCGAACGCTTTGGGTCCAGGGATGTACTTGTGCCGGTGCTGGAACCGCTCCCGGCATGGGCTGCCGGCACAACGACCGGGCGGGCGACGGGTGATCTAAACATCCGTCAACGACCAGCGCCCATCCGAGCGCCGCCGCGTCCAGCCCGACGAGGCCCAGCAGCCGCCGTCGACCGGCAGGATCGTGCCGGTGATGTAACTGCTCATCGGCGACACCAGGAACAGCGCCGCCTGTCCGCACTCGACATCGACGCCCTCGCGGCCGAGCGGAATGCGCCGCCGCGTCGCGTCGGCCACCTGCGGCGGCAGCTCGATCCACGTCGACGGATCGACCGGCCCGCTGATGTTGCCGCGAATGCCCGGCGTGATCGTCATGTCCGGCGCGATCGCGTTGATGCGGATGCCGTGCGCCGACAGCTCCAGCGCCATCGTCCGCGTGAAGCTGTTCATGCCGGCCTTGCAGGCGGCGTAGACGGCGTAGTTCGGTGCCGCGCGCGACGCCTCGATGCTGGTGACGTTGACGATGGCGCCACCTCGACCGCCGCGAATCATCACCGGCACCGCCGCCGACGTCGCCGCCAGCATCGACACCAGATTGAGATCGATGTGGCGCCGCCACGAACGCTCGCTCTGCTCCAGAAACGGCTTGCCACCGACACCGCCGGCGTTGTTGATCAGGATGTCGATGCGGCCGAACGCCTCGTCAGCACCCGTCACCATGCGTTGCACCTGTTCGCTGTCGGTGACATCGGTCGGCAGCGGCAGCGCGCGGCGACCCAGCTCGCGCACACGCTCGGCCACCTCATCGCAGCGCTCCGGCACGATGTCGGCGATGACGACATCGGCGCCGGCCTGCGCCAGCGTCAGCGCGATGGCGCGACCGATACCGGCACCGCCGCCGGTGACGATCGCCACCTGCCCGTCCAGGCTGATATCGATCGGCGGCAGCCCGATCCGCTGTTCGATTTCACGTTCCGCCATCTCATCTCCTCCTCAGGATGCCGTCGGCACGTCGAACCGCTCCGAATAGAACCGGAAACGCTCGCGCAGCTCCGCCTTGTCGAGGCCGTAGTCGGCGGCGTCGTAACTGTGATCGCCATGCTTGTCACGCGGTGTGTTGCGGCGCCACACCTCCATCCGCTCGCGCGCCTGCGGTGTGAAATCCTCGCCGAGGAAATCGTAGAGCGCGGCGATGATCGGAAACGGGTCTCGCTGGAACGGCGCGAACTGAACGTCGAAGAAGCGGTGATCGTTGCCGGCCTCGCGAAACGCGATCATCCGCCGCATACCGAGTTCGCAGAACTCGATGTTGACGCGGCCGAGCCACGTCTTGTCGACGTCATCGGAAAAGGCCTTGGTCAGCTCGAAATAGAGATCGGCCACCGACGGAATGACACTGGCGACGTCGCGGTGCGTCATCCAGTAGCGCGCGTCGGGAAACACCTTGTCGAGCGCATCGATGAACAGGATGTGCGACGGATTCTTCAGCCGCCAGCGCGTCGGCGGGCAGCGCCACTGCAGCAGCTTCAGCACGCGCTTGACGAAGCGGTAGGTCGGCACCAGATCGGCCTTGTGATTCAGCCACTCGACGTAACCCGGAATCTGCGCCGACGCCTGAAACAGTTGCGACTTGAAATCCATCGCCATGAAGGTCTGGCACTCGACCGGCGACGTCGCCGTGCTCGGCACCATCTGCTTCATGCGCGGGAACAGCTGGTTGCGCCGCGCCATCGCCTGCTCGGCCAGCGCGATGCGCGGATCGGTGAACTGCGTCGCCGTCTCCGGCGGCGGGCACGGGCGCTGCCCCTCCCAGTTGCGGATCACGCGCACCGCCGGGTCCTCGGCCAGTAGCATCGACAGCGCGGTCGAACCGGTGCGCGGCAGGCCGAGCCCGATCAGCGGCGCGACGATCTGCTGCTCGTCGATCTCCGGATGGCGGCGGTACCACTCCTCGACCTGCAGCCGCTGCGACAGCAGATCGACCAGCTGCGACTCGAACGCCATCTGCCCCATCGCGTTGAAGCGCGCCTCGCGAGCAGCCGAATCGAGCAGAATCTCCAGCCCTTCGAGAAAAGAGTCGTCGCCGAAATCGTCGAGCCCGGTCGCGCTTCGCGCCCGCGCCAGCAGCTCCGCCACATCGATCATGCATGCCCCTCCGAATATCCGACGTCGTCATTGCCGATGCCGGTCGGGCATCATAAGCGACCGGCGAACGGCGCCGCGAACGGCAACGGGAATGGTCCGCGGCCAAAGCTATGACAAACGGACACCGCGCCAGCGCTCCCCCATCGATTCCGGAGAACGACATGCCCAAGCGCCCCGTCGAGCAGCGCGAGACCGCCATCGCCTTCTATGCCGAACGCGATGTCGACGTCACCTGCCAGCCGGCCATGTGGCACATCGACAAGGTCAGCCATCTGATCAACATCGACCTGGAGCGCATCTGCCGCGCCCACGGCATGAGCCTGGCCGACATGCACCTGCTGGCCGCCGTGCGCGTCGAGCGGCCGGCGCCGATGCGCGCCTCCGAGCTGGCGCAGCTGCTCAACGTCTCCAACGCGGTGCTGTCGCCCCGTCTCGCCAAGCTGGAGAACAAGGGCTGGCTGCGGCGGGCACCGAGTCCGGGCGACCGCCGCGCCACCGAGCTGCACATGACCGAGGCAGGCATCGCCGCGATCGATGCCACGGTCGTCGACGTCGGCCTGCGCGCCAACTTCGCCCGCCACTACGACCGCCTCTCCGACGAGGACAAGGGCCATCTGGTGCGGATCATGGGCGAGTTGCACGACCAGCTCGACCGCGATTTCATCTCGGCGAGCCGGTGAACGCTTCAGGGGGTTAAACAACTGGCGCTGGAGCCGCCGCCACCTCGCCAATAGACTCGTTCGCCATCGCATCCGAGCCCCCAGGAGTCTGTCGTGTCCCGTCCACTGACCTTCGGTTACCTCTACGACTTCCGCAATCCGGCGCCGTGGCGGCGGCCGTGGAGCGAGCTCTACGCCGAGACGCTCGACCTGATCGCCTGGAGCGAAACGGCCGGCTTCACCGGCGCCTGGGTACCGGAGCACCACGGCGCCGACGACGGCTACCAGCCGGCGCCGAACATCGTGCTGGCCGCCATCGCCGCGCGCACGAAGACGATCAGGCTCGGCTCGGCGATCGCGCTGGCGCCGCTCTACCACCCGGTGCGCTTCGCCGAGGAGTGCGCACTGCTCGACATCCTGTCGAACGGCCGCGCCGAAATGGCACTGGCGATCGGCTACCGCCAGCGCGAGTACAACGGCTTCGGTCTCGACTTCAAAAAGCGCGGCAGCCGCTTCGACGAGTTCCTGCACATCGTGCGCGCGCTGTGGGCCGGCGAGACGGTGACGTTCGAGGGCCGCCACTACACGGTGAACGAGGCGCGCATCATGCCGCCGTCGCCGCGCGGGCAGATTCCGCTCTACATCGGCGGCTTCGCCGAAAAAGCGCTGGAACGCGTGGCGAAGTACGCCGACGGCTACTTCGGCAACGAGGAGGTCTGCGGCCTCTACGCCGAGAAGCTGAAACAGCAGGGCAAGGACCCGGCCGACGCCGGCATCCGCATCCAGGGGCTGTTCACCGTCGTCGCCCGCGACCCCGAGCAGGCGATGGAGGAGCTGGCGCCCTGCTACCACTACGTCAACAACAGCTACGGCGCCTGGCTCAACGAGGACAACGCCATCGGCATCGACGATCCGACGCTGAAGCCGATGGATCTCGACAGTTTCAAGCGCAGCGGCATCCTGCAGATCCTGACGCCGGAACAGGCAATCACCCATTTCCGGAAGATGCAGCAGCGCATCGCCGTCGAGCACTTCATGATGATGCGGCCGCCGGGGCTGCCGGCCAGCCGCTTCGTCGAATACGCGCAGCTGTTCGCCGACGAAGTGATCCCCGCGTTCCGGTAACGCCGGGACGCGCGACATGACCGGATCTGGACACCACCGGCAATTGTCGCCGCCCCGAAACTGACGTCCAATGGCCATACCTATGATATTCGGCCATGTCGCATGGAGCCGTCGCGGCAACTGTGTGACCATGGCCGGCCGGCGCCTCCGCCAACCCCATCGCCACTCCATGACGCACCGCCGCCAACGGCGTGCGCGACGACACCGAGAACGCCGTGGACCCGACGACATCCATCCCGACAGCGACCACCCGCGCCAACGACGACGCGCTGCGCCAGCGCCTGCTGCGCGCGCCGCTCGCCGACCTGCTGGCCGAGGCGCGGGCGCTGCGCGAGCGCGGCCACGGCCGGCTGCAGTCGTTCTCGCCGAAGGTGTTCATTCCGCTGACCCGGCTCTGCCGCGACTACTGCCACTACTGCACCTTCTCGCGGCCACAGGCGCGCAGCGAACGCGCCTACATGACGCCCGACGAAGTGCTGCGCATCGCCCGCGACGGCGCCGCGCTCGGCTGCACCGAGGCACTGTTCACGCTCGGCGACAAACCCGAGCTGCGCCACGCCGGCGCGCGCCGCGAACTCGACGCGATGGGCTACGACAGCACCAACGCCTATCTCGCCGACCTCTGCGCGCGCGTGCTGCAGGAGACCGGTCTGCTGCCGCACGTCAACGCCGGCGTGATGACACGCGATGAACTGATCGCGCTGCGCAAGGTATCGGTGTCGCAGGGGCTGATGCTGGAGACGACGGCCGAGCGCCTGTGCGAGCGCGGGCAGGTGCACTACCGCTCGCCGGACAAGGTGCCGGCGGTGCGCCTGGCGATGATCCGCGAGGCCGGCGAACTCGCCATTCCGTTCACCAGCGGCATCCTGATCGGCATCGGCGAGACCCGCGACGAACGGCTCGACGCGCTGTTCGCACTGCGCGATCTGCACGAACATCACGGCCACATCCAGGAGATCATCGTCCAGAATTTCCGCGCCAAGGCGCGCACGCCGATGGCGGGCAGCATCGAACCCGACCTCGACGACCTGCTGTGGACGATCGCCTGCGCGCGGCTGATCTTCGGCCCGGCAATGAACATTCAGGCGCCGCCGAACCTGTCGCACGCCGATTTCCCGCGTCTGCTCGACGCCGGCATCAACGACTGGGGCGGTGTCTCGCCGCTGACGCCGGATCACGTCAACCCGGAGGCGCCGTGGCCCGAGCTGGCCGTGCTCGACGACGGCACGCGCCGCGCCGGCTACACGCTGGTGCGGCGGCTGCCGATCTACCCGGCATGGCTGAAGGATGCCACGCGCTGGCTCGACGCCGACGTCGTCGCGCCGACACTGCAACGCAGCGATGCCGATGGCTGGGGCCGCGACGAGCGCTGGAGCAGCGGCGGCAGCGCGCGGCCGCCGCAACCGCAACCGCTCGCGCCGATCGTCGACCCGCGCATCGGCGACACGCTGCAGGTGCTGGCCGCCGGCGCCGCGCCGACCGCCGCCATGATCGAGACACTGTTCGGCGCGCGCGGCAGCGATGTCGAGGCCGTCTGCGCGGCCGCCGACGAACTGCGGCGCGCGGTCAACGGCGATGCCATCGGCTACGTCGTCAACCGCAACATCAACTACACCAACATCTGCGCCTACACCTGCGGCTTCTGCGCCTTCTCGAAAGGATCGACGCACGACGACCTGCGCGGCAAACCCTACGACCTCGACCACGGCGAGATCGCGCGCCGCGTTCGTGAAGCGGTCACGCGCGGCGCCAGCGAAGTCTGCCTGCAGGGCGGCATCCACCCGCGCTACAGCGGCCAGACCTACCTCGACATCCTGCGCACCGTGAAGCGCGCCGAACCCGGCGTGCACGTGCACGCCTTCTCGCCGCTCGAAATCATGCACGGCGCCGGCACGCTCGGCATCGGTGTGCGCGAATTCCTGACGCGCCTGAAAAGCGAAGGGCTCGGCACGCTGCCCGGCACCGCCGCCGAAATCCTCGACGAGGACGTGCGCGCGATCATCTGCCCGGACAAGCTGACCGCCGGCGAATGGCTGGAAGTGATCGGGACCGCGCACGACGTCGGCCTGAAGACGACGGCGACGATCATGTTCGGCCACGTCGACACGCCGGCGCACTGGGCGAAACATCTGCTGGCGATCCGCGCACTGCAGGCGCGCACCGGCGGCATCACCGAGTTCGTGCCGCTGCCGTTCGTGCACATGGAGGCGCCGATCGCGCGGCGCGGAAAAACCCGGCGCGGTCCGACCTTTCGCGAAGTGCGGCTGATGCACGCCATCGCCCGCCTCGCGCTGCATCCGCTGATCCCCAACATCCAGGTGTCGTGGACCAAGCTCGGCGCCGATGGCGCGCGCATCTGCCTCAATGGCGGCGCCAACGATCTCGGCGGCACGCTGATGAACGAGAGCATCTCGCGCGCCGCCGGCAGCAGCCACGGCCAGGAGTTCGCACCGCCCGAGCTGGAAGCGTTCATCCGCTCGCTCGGCCGCGCGCCGTCGCCGCGCACGACCCTTTACACACCGGCCGACCCCGCGCTGATCGCGCGCGCCCATCGCGCGGCGCCGCTGACACCGATGGTGCAGACGCCGCCGGTCAAGATTCGTAACCTGACGGAGCAATCGACATGACTGAACAGAACCGACGCCTGACCATCGCCGTACTCGGCGGCGCCGGCAAGGAAGGCGGTGGCCTCGCGCTGCGCTGGGCGCACGCGGGTCACACCGTCATCATCGGCAGCCGCTCCGCCGAACGCGCGCAGGAAGCCGCCGACGAGATCAACGCGACGCTCGACCGCGAGGCGGCATCGGGTGCCGACAACGCAAGCGCCGCGCAACAGGCCGAACTGGTGGTGCTCGCCGTGCCGTTCGCGGCGCAGCGCGCGCTGGCCGAGGAGATTCGCGACCAGCTGCAGGGCAAGATCCTGATCGACGTCACCGTGCCGCTGGTGCCGCCGAAGGTCAGCCGCGTGCAGCTGCCGGAGAACGGCTCCGCCGTCGAGGCGATCCAGAAACTGCTCGGCGTGGATGTGCGCGTGGTGTCGGCGTTCCAGAACATCTCCGCGCACCACCTGAAGGATCTCGACCACGCCATCGACTGCGACGTGCTGGTCTGCGCCGACGATGCCGGGGCGGGCGAGCGGGTCGTCGCGCTGGCGCGCGAGATCGGCCTCGGCGCCTGGTACGCCGGCGCGCTGTGCAACTCGGTGGTCAGCGAGGCGCTGACCAGCGTGCTGATCGCGCTGAACCGGCGCTACAAGGTGCCGGATGCCGGCATCCGCATCACCGGGCTGCCGAAACCCGAATGACCCGGGTCACCGCGCCGCCAGACGCACGCGGCGCTCTCGCGACGATCGCTCAGGGCAGCAAGTGGAGGAGATGGATCTCCATCCAGTCCCACAACGGACGTCCGAACGTATAGACACCGACCAGCAGCACCAGCGTCACCACCACCCACGCATCCGTGATCCGCTTCAGCGCGCGGGAGGCGTGATTGACCTCCATGAACTCCCTCAGGATGATCCTCGCCTTCAGCGCGGATATCGCCAGCACTACACCGGTCACCAGAGCGCTCACCTGCATCGGCTCCGCGCCGCTCGAACCGGTGAACCACGATATGGCCGTCACCACGACGAGACCGATCCAGACTGCAGTCAACCGGAAATTCGATACCTCGCTCATGGCTACCTCATCAGATAGAGCAGTGCAAAGATGAACACCCAGATCAGGTCGACCATGTGCCAGTAGGTAGCGCCGGTCTCGACCGACTCGACCAGATGATTGGTCGGCCTGATCAGGTTGAAGTAGACGTAGGTCAGCACCACCAGACCGACGACCATGTGCAGCATGTGATACGCGGTGATGTAGTAGTAATAGGTGAAGTACAGGCTGTGCATCAGCGTGAATCCCTCGCGGATCGCCAGCGTCCACTCGACCGACTTCGACACCATGAACGACACGCCGAACAGTACCGCCAGCATCAGGCAGCGTTTGGCCCCGCCCAGATCGCCGAGGCGGGTGCAGCGAACGCAGCGTGCGATGAACCACGAGCTGGTCAGCAGCAGTATCGTGTTGAAGATTCCGAAACCCTGACTCTGGTGCGCCTGCGCCGCCAGGAACTCCTCCGGATTCCTGGCCCGGAACAGCATGTAGGAGATCAGATAACAGCTGAAGACACAGGCATCGAAGATGATGAAGTACCACATGTCCCGCTGACCGGGACCGAAACCGTGCTCGCTCCCCTCTTCCTGCCTGATCAGATCATCGATCGTCTGCGTACTCGACATGGTCGTCTCTCGCGAATTCATTTCGGCCCCGTTCGGCCGCTCACTTCTTTGCCAGCGCCGGCAGCACGCCCGCCCCCAGGTCTTCCCGTTCGATCATCTGCCTGAGCAGTTTGATGAACGCTCCGGTGTAGACCGCGAACACCACGAAGGCGATCCAGAACGCCGTCAATCCGTTCCACGCGAACGGTCCCTCATGGGTGAACCACAGCGTCACGATCACGAACTCGGTGAAGGCGTTGCACAGACAGAAATAGCCGAACCACTTCGGAAACACCTTGTTGCGATCGACGAGGACGGCGGTCATCCAGACCAGCGAACCGATCAGGAAGATGCCCATCGTTCCCTGGAACGAGAGAATGCCCATGTCGTACAGCATCATCATCAGCTCGGGGTCACGATCGAGGCGCATCGCACCGACCGCAAAGATCAGCGCGGCCAGCAGCATCCCCGGAAACGTCGCGGTTGAGTAGATCACGATGTAGGCGTAACCGAAGGCGCGGCTGACCGACATCCGCCGCATCGAATAACCGATCAGGCCATTCTGAAAAGCCGTCAGCCCCGCCGACACGAAGCAGAGCGCGAAACCGTACTGGATACCGGTCTGGTGAGTAGTGAACCACTCGACGATCTGCCCGGCGTTCCACCACGGCTTCGGCGGCGGCTGGGTGCGGGTCAGCACGAAGAATACGAGGGTGTACAGCTGGTAGAAGGAGACCGTGGTGATCCACGCCAGCATCAGCTCCTTTCTGCCGCGCTTGACGGCCTCGGGACTCGCCTCCCCTCCCTCTCGCAGCGAGATCGGCTGCGCGGTCATGACGCCACCCCCACCTCACGGCGCTGCCGGCAGATGGCCGCGGCGACGACGCAGCCGGTCACCAGAACCCACAACCCGGTTGCTCCGTTCTTGATCCAGAACGGGAACAGGCCATCCCACGACAGCGGCCCCTCGAAGCCGTTGACGCCGGCGAAGCTGGCCGGCGCCAGCGCGATGACGATCGCGATGTTGAAATGCGCGAACCAGGTCGGAAAGATCCTGTTCTTCTGATCATCGAAATAGACCGCAATCGCGAGAATCAGCGACTGCGCGATCATGAAGCCACCCTGCACGGTGAACGACATCCAGGCCATGTCGTTCAGCAGCTGCGTCAGCGCCGGGCTGCGATCGGGCCGGAACGCAGCCAGCAGCCAGAACAGGTCCGCCGTGAAGAACAGGACCGGGCTGCCGCAGATACAGGCGAGAAAACAGTAGGCGAAGATGGCGCTGCGATGCGCCATGCGCTTTATCTGCACCATCACCAGCGCCAGCAACGGAATGATGCCGTAGCTGAACCAGTTCAGCAGGATCATGCTCCAGCGAGTGCGCGAGAGATTGTCCGGGTCGCGATAGAACGCCGCCACCTCATCGGCGCTCAGCGCCGGTGACATCGGGCTGGTGAACCCCGGAAACATCATGATCGAGACCACCCAGATCAGCAGCACGAACGGAAACGACCACAGCAGCAGCAACTCTCCGTCTCGCATTCTCACGGCGTGTGTGGACATCAGCTTGCCTCTCCTCTTGCAAAAAAATGGGCAATGCCCGACGGCACTGCCCGAACTCCGATATTTCGCAACATCAGAGGGGAACCACGAACGGATCGCTATCCGCCAAAGTTGTAACGCACCTTCGCGCCCCACATCTTCGGCAGGCCGACCTGACGGGTCTCGAAGCCGAGGTTGTGGTAGGCACCGGAAACGTAGGTCGTGTACTTCTCGTCCAGCGCGTTGGTCATGAACAGCCCCGCATCGAAGCGACTGCCGAAGATGCCGTTCCAGTTGACGTTGAGATTGAGCAGGCTGTAGGAGTCGAGAGTCGCGTAGGGCGAGCCGGCGAGACGACCATTGCCATCCACGTACTCCGGCGCGGTACTGTTCTGCTCATCGGTGTAGCTGTAGGTGCCGCCGATGTGAACGTCGCCGACCTCCACCGGCAACGGCAGCCGGTAGCGCAGGCCCGCGACCACGCTATGCATCGGCGAGAAGGTGAGGTCGTCGCCCGGCCGCGAGGTCGGAGAGAGCGAAACGCCGGCCGGAGCGACCGGGTCGACCATCTCCTTCAGTTCCGTATCCAGGTAGGTATACGAAACATTCAGCATCAGGTCTTCGAGCAGCATCAGCGAGGTCTCGACCTCGAACCCCTGAATGACCGACGTACCCGCGTTGACGATCGCTGTGGTCGACAGGCCGCCGGAGAGATAGCCGTACTGCAGCTGCTGATCCTGCAGATCGTTGTAGAAGACGGAGACGTTGAAGGTGCCGGGCACCGGACCGCCGAACGTGGTCTTGGCGCCGAGCTCGTAGGCATCGACGTGTTCGGGATTGAACTCGCGGAATCCATCGCCGCCGAACACATTGACACTGCCCATCCGGTAGCCGCGCGCATATTTCGCGTACAGCATCACGTCCTGCGTCAGGAAGTAATCGACATCGATCAGGCCGGTGACCGCCTCGCTGGTCTGGTCCACGTTGTCCTTGCAGCCGTTGGCGAGAGTGGCGCCATTGCCGCTGTAGAGACACTGGGTGTTGCCGGCGACACTCGGCGTCGCCGGCGCGCCCAGGTAGGAATAGCCATTCCACATCTGCGAGCGCGACTGGCCGATGGCCTTGTCTCTCGTGTAACGCAGGCCTGCGGTCACCTTCCACTGATCGTTGATGTCGTAGGTCATCTCCGAGTAAATGGCGTTGTTGACGTACTCGACCTCTCCCTGCGTGCGCGTGATGGCGCCGTAACCGTTGGGGCCGAACTGCGCGCCGATGATGTCGATGCCCAGGCTGTTGAGGAAATGGTTGCGCGGCACGTCGATACAAGTCGAGTTGGCCGGATTCGCCTGATCGACGGACGAGCAGAACACCTGCCCGATGCTTTGCGAACCGGAAATGCCATCCGGCATGCTGTTTTCGAAATAGATCCCCGCCTGCCAGGTCAGGTCTCCATCCATCGCGTAACCCTGGAACTGCAGCTCTTCGACGAAACTCACCTGGCTGTTGGTTGGAACGCCCGGCGGAGAGTTGGACTCCACGAAGCCATAACTGCCGATGCCGTAGTAGTCGTAGTTCATGCCATAGACGGCCGTCCGGTTGATCTGCTCCAGATCGGCATAGGCGACGATGTTCTTGATCGTCAGATCGTCGTGCACTTCCCACGTCGTCGTATTGATCAGCTGCCACTGCTTCTGCTCGCTGACCGGATTGGCCATCAGGCTTTCCAGCATGTAGAAATCGCGGCCCTGATGCGCGAGCTGTGCCGGACATCCCATGTTGAACAGCGTCAGCCCCGGCTTGCAGTCGAACAGGCTGGAGGCGACGCCGGTATTCTCGGAATCGCTGTAGCTGAGAATCGTGTAGTTCTGCAGAGCATCCGACACCTCCCAGACGACGCTGGCGCGCGCGGCGACGTAATCGGTGTTGCCGAGTTCGCTCGGGCCGATACCGGAAACGTTGCGCAGGTGGCCGTCCCGTTTCATCGTGTCGACACCGAAACGGGCGCGCACGGTTTCGCTGATCGGCACGTTGATGACACCCTGAATGCGCTGCATGTCGTAATCGCCGGCGGCACCTTCGAGGTAGCCTTCGAGCTGGCTGGTCGGTTCCTGCGGCGTCAGCAGAATGGCGCCACCGGTGGTGTTGCGACCGAACAGCGTGCCCTGCGGACCTTTCAGCACCAGCACGTTCTGCAGATCAAAGAACGAGCCGGGGCCGGCGCCATCGCCCGCCGTCACCGAACCACCGCCGCGCGGCGCCACCACTTCCGCGAAGTAGAAACCGACCGACGCCGTGGTGCGCAGCTCCTGCGTGAAGCCACGAATGGCGAAGGTCGCCTGATCCGGCCCGAAGCGGGGGTTGACCGCCAGCGACGGCGTGAACTGTTTCAGCTCGGCGGAGCTGAACACGTTGCTGTTGGCCATCGTCTGCTGATCGACCACGGTGATGGCGATCGGGATGTCCTGCGAACTCTCCTCCTGCCGCCGCGCCGACACGATGATCTCCTCCACCACCGCGCTCGACTGCCCCGAACCCTGCGCCAGCACCGGCGCCGACAGCCCAAGCCCGAGGGCTGCCGCCGGCCAGACCACGCTCCGGCAGGCATTCGTGATCCGCTTGTTGTTTATCTGCATCGTCATTCCCCCATGTTCTTATCGAAGAGGTTCTTATCCGAGAAAGCCTCATGCCGAAGAGGCTCTTATCGAAGTCGTTTCTGTCGACGCAAAAATTTACTGGCGACGGCCTTGTGGGGGATACGATGAAATCTGGCCGACAGGCTGCGGATTGGACATCGCAGCCGAATGCGCGGGTTGCCCGGTGTCGTTGACGCAACTCGCGGGTGTGGCGTATTTTCCGGCGGCACCCCATCACGACAATGGCTGGTCCGCAGCCGGTTCCGCGCCATGACATCCGCCATCGCCAAGGGTTCTATCGACATCGATGCCGAAGTCCGGTCGCAGCACGCGTGCATCCAGCTGGTTCGCTACCACTTTCTGGAGCCGCCCGAGAGCACGCTCTACGCCAGCGACAATTTCCGCATCGACCTCTGCCTGACGGCGCGGCACCGCAGCTCGCGCGCCAGTTTCATCGATCTCTGGAACCCTCGCCGCTTCGAGCGGATCGGCGACCTGTTCCTGTTGCCACCCGCCATCGGCATCCGCGCTGGAAGTGACGAAAGCTCGTCGATCAGCTCGCTGGTCTGCCAGCTCGATGCCGGGTTCCTGCTCGCGCTGTTCGACGAACTGCCGGAAGTGAACGACCGGATGCTGACCGCGAGCCTGGACATCAAGGACGCGCGGGTGCGCAACCTGCTGCTGCGTCTGGCCGAGGAGGCGAGGCACCCCGGTTTCGCCAGCGCCCTGCTGATCGACTCGATCGTCACGCAGACCGCTATCGAACTGTTCCGGATCGGTGTCGGCGTGCGCGAACAACCCGACCAGGGCGGGCTCGCGCCGTGGCAGCTGCGCCAGATCGACGAGCGACTGAAGGAGATCAGGGAGTCGCCGACACTGGCCGAGATCGCCAGCATCTGCCGGATATCGGTGCGGCAACTGACACGGGGGTTTCGCGCCAACCGCGGCTGCTCGATCGGCACCTACGTGGCCAACAGCCAGATCGAACACGCCAAACAGATGCTCGACAGCGGCAAGAGCGTTTCCGCCATTGCGGAAATTCTGGGATTCTCGACGGCATCGAATTTCGGCGTCGCGTTCCGGCGCGCGACCGGGCTCACGCCCGGCCAGTACCGACGTCGCATCATTTGACGAAAAAGAACGAATGTTCAGGCATCACAAATATTGCGTGATCGAGGTTGCCGGCCTGCTGGTGGGACGCATCGACCGCGACGGCGCGTTCGATCTGCGTCTGCTCGACACACAGGGCGCACTCGGACCAGACCGTGTAAATCAGGCCGATGCGTCATCGGC
The DNA here is from genome assembly GCA_964515735.1 of uncultured Verrucomicrobiaceae bacterium. Taxonomy (GTDB): domain Bacteria; phylum Pseudomonadota; class Gammaproteobacteria; order Pseudomonadales; family CAMLJR01; genus CAMLJR01. The sequence goes on from CAZEVP010000008.1 coordinate 18,922, forward strand.
GATCAGAATCTGCGATGGCGGCCTTAGCGATTACATCCGGCAACATGCGTCGATGGGAGATCGCCTCGACGGCGAATATCGGCTGCAGGCCCGCATCACCGGCAACGTGGACATGGATGGTGGTGAAACCCGGCTGGCCGACATCAGTCAGGCGATCCTGAAGGATGGTGACAGGGTGCTGCGCTACGACCCGGACGGTCTGGGTTGAGCTGACAGCGGCAAAAACTACGAGCAGCGAACCAGTTCCAGCGCATCCGGTTCATCGACATCCACCGCCAGCCCCTGACGTTCGATGACAGCGGCATGGGGCAGCAGTGCGCGATGCGCGGCGAAACTTTCCACGCCGAACTTCGACACGAAGGGCTCCGCGCCGACCAGCGCCAGAGCATTGGTGCCGTGACCCGCGCGATCCGGCGCCAGCGCCGCACCACACCGTTCCGCCGCATCCAGTAACTCGGAGATTTCCGCAACATCGAGCAGCGGCAGGTCGGCGTGAATGAACAGCGTCGCTTCAGCAGCGAGTCGTTCGCGCGCGGCGGCCAGCTCTCCGTTCAAACCTCGACCGATATCCTCCAGCCACAATCCGTCGAAGAATGGCGGGCACTGTGGCGCGACGACGCAGATACGTTCGATGGCCGGCACCCGCGCCAGCTGATCGAACACATGACACGCCATCCGCTCGACCAGCACATTGCGCTGCGCGGGCGTCAGGTGCCCGGAGAGCCGCGTCTTGCAGTCGCGCCCGTAATTGAGCGGAACGATCGCCGTCCACTTCATGATGCCGCGATGTCCTGCGCCAGTTGCACGGCGGCCGCCGCCACGCGCTGCTTGTCCTCCAGCGTGCGCATCAGCGTCGACGTGGCGCGCGCCGGCAGGTTCGACGGCGCCGCGTCGCTGTCGTCGTGCAGCAGCGCGTCGACGATGCCGGCGTAGTGCGCGGCGATGGCATCGTTGGTCGATGGCACCCCCAGCTCCGCCATCATCTTCGTCGTCGGTCCCTTCACCGCCTGGCCGCCGACGATCGGCGATATGGCGACGACCGCCGCCGGTGTCGAACGCAGCGCCTGCGCGATGTCTGCGACAGTGAGGATCGGATCGATCGACAGATAGGGATTCGACGGCGCGATGAAAACGGCATCGGCGCCGAGAATGGCATCGACGACACCCGGTGCAGCGTTGGCGCCATCGGCGCCATTGAAACGGACAGCGCGCACGACCGGTTCGCAGTGCCGCGCGACGAAGTAGCGCTGGAACTCCAGCTCGCCTTCATCGGTGTCGACGACGGTGGCGACGTTGCTGTCGCTCATCGGCAGGATGCGGGTGGGAATCTCCCACGCCCGCGCGAACCGGGCCGTGATCGTCGACAGCGATTCGCCGCGCGCCAGCGCGTCGCTGCGCAGTACGTGCAGCGCGAGATCGCCATCGCCGAGCAGGAACCAGTCGGGACCGTGCAGCGAGCGCACGGCGTCGAGGAAATTCCAGCTCTCCCCTTCGCGCCCCCAGCCCAGCGTCTTGTTCGACTTGCCGGAGAGCGTGTACAGCAGCGTGTCGATATCGGGCGAGACATGCAGGCCGAGATGGCGGAAGTCGTCGCCGGTGTTGACGATGGCGGTCAGTTCGTCGACGAGGCCGCAGCGCTCCAGCCCGAGCACGAACTTGGCGCCGCCGACGCCACCTGTCAGCACTGTAATCTTCATCGAAAATGATTCTCGGTCTTCACCGGAACAGATCCTCGTCGGGATTGCGCACCAGCGACGCCGCCGCAACATCGCCGGCCGGCAACGCGCAGCCGCGCACCAGCACGACCGGAATGCCCTCGGCGCCCTCGCCCATCGCCAGCCCCGCCGCCGAGGCGAGCAGATCGCCATAGGCGATCTGTGTCACGCGCAGTTCGCGGCCGTCGCGATCGCTGATGCCGCGCTTGTCGTACAGCGCCGGAATGCCGGCCGCGCCGAGCGCGACGTTGACGACGCCATTGCGCCACGGCCGACCGAAGCTGTCGGAGATGACGATGCCGAGTTCGACGCCGAGCCGTTCGCGCAGGGCGTCACGCAACGTCGCGGCCGACTGGTCGGAATCGAGCGGCAGCAGCAATACCGAATCGTCGTTGCCGGCGCCGATGTTGGAGGCATCGATACCGGCGTTGGCCATCACATAGCCGCAACGATGGCGCGTGATCAGCACGCCGCGCACGGCGCGCACCACCTCGGTCGATTCGCGCAGCACCAGCTCGATCAGGCGCGGGTCCTTGTCGACGACGGCCGCCAGCTCGATCGCGCGCGCGCCCGGCGTCACGCCGACGAGCGCCACCATCCGCCCCTCGGCTTTCGAGACGATCTTCTGTGTGACGACGACGATGTCGCCGTGCCGCGGCGCCAGCGGTTGCAGTGCCTGCGCCAGCAGCTCGCCGAGATCGGCGCCGCACGGCACTTCGCCAATGCCGGTAACCGGTTGAATCGCTATCAAATTCGATACCTCGATATCACTTCGCCCACACCCCCGTGCCACTCCCTTCCCCCGACCGCGCGCACCCGTCATGGCTGCCCCATACTTCGTGCTGTATTGTGTACACCCAAACACTGCGGGGTAGCGCCATGTCCACGACCATGACCATTCGCCTGGAGCCCGAACTCAAGGAGCGGCTCGACCAGCTGGCCGAGGCCACCAACCGCTCCAAGTCGTTTCTGGCGGCGGAAGCGCTTCGCGATTACGTCGAGATCAACGAATGGCAGATCCACGAGATCAGGGAAGCCATCAAGGAGGCCGACGACGGTGATTTCGCCTCCGATCAGGCTGTGAACGAAACGCTGGGCAAGTGGGGCGTCGATGCGCGTTGAGTGGCTGAACCAGGCGCTGCGAAACCTCGACGACGAAGCCGAATACATCGCCCGGGAAGACCCGCAGGCCGCCAGGCTCGTCGTCCAGCGCATCGTCGATACCATCAACCTGCTGCCCGACAACCCCGCCCTGGGCCATGCCGGCCGCCTGCACGGCACTCGCGAGCTGGTAGTGCCCGACACCCGCTACATCGTCCCCTACCGCGTCCGACCCCGCCTGCAACGCATCGAGATTCTCCGCATTTTCCACGCTTCGCGTAAGCCACCAAAGCGCTGGTAGCCTCGCCCCGGTCGCAGCCGCGGCTCAGCATCGCGCACTCAACTCATACGCGCAGATATTGACCACCGATGCCAGATTCAGCGATTCGATGTCGCCGCTACCGGTGATGGTGAACGGTTTTGCCTGCAGCGATGCCAGCAGTTCGCGCGGCACGCCGCGCGCCTCGTTGCCGAACAGGTAGCAGTCGAAGTCGGAGAATCCGGAAGCGGGCAGCGGTTCGCCCTGCATGTCGAGCACGGCGATACGCGGAAAACGCTCGCGCAGCGAATCGAGCCCGACATCGCACTCGAGCGGCACGCGGAATATCGCGCCCATGCTGGCGCGCACCACCTTCGGATTGAACGGGTCGACGCTGCCGGGAGCGAGCAGGCAGCGGAAGCCGCCGAACCAGGCCAGCGTGCGCAGGATGGTGCCGAGATTGCCGGGGTCCTGCACTTCGTGCAGATAAACCGCGCGCGCGCCGCCGCTCACCGATACGACCGCCGACAGCGGCACGACGGCAACGATGCCCTGTGGCGTTTTGGTATCGGCGATCTGCGCCAGCTGGCGCTCGCCGACGACGTGCGTCGCGAACGGGCTGTTCCAGTCGCCGCCCTGTTTCTGCAAAAAGGCGTCGGTGACGTACAGCTCGCTCTGCAGCAGTGCCGGATTGCTGTCGGCCGCGCGCTGCAATTCGATCGCGAGGTGCTCGCCCTCGACCAGGAAGTGGCCGAACCGCTCGCGGTATTTCTTCTGCTGCAGTTTCTTGATGTCGTCGAGTTTCATGCGCGCGCCACCTGCGCCACATCGGCGAGCATCGCCAGCGCCACCGCCTCGGCCACGCGGATGCCGTCGACACCGGCCGACAGGATGCCGCCAGCGTAACCAGCCCCTTCGCCGGCCGGATAGAGGCCGCGCGTGTTGCGGCTCTGCAGTGTCTGCGCATCGCGCGCGATCCGCACCGGCGACGAGGTGCGCGTCTCGACGCCGGTCAGCACGGCGTCGTCGCGGTCGAAGCCGCGAATCTGTTTGCCGAAGGCCGGCAGCGCCTCGCGGATCGCCTCGATAGCATAGGCCGGCAGTGCGCTGGCCAGATCGACGAGTTTCACACCGGGCTTGTAGGAGGGTTCGACTTCGCCGAGTCCGGTCGACGGCACGCCGCGCAGGAAATCGCCGACCAGCTGCGCCGGCGCCGAGTAGTCGCCGCCACCCAGTTCGAAGGCGTGCGATTCCAGTTTCTGTTGCAGTTCGACGCCGGCCAGCACGTCGCCGGGAAAATCGCTCTGCGGATCGATGCCGACGACGATGCCGGCGTTGGCATTGCGCTCGTTGCGCGAGTACTGGCTCATGCCGTTGGTGACGACGCGGTTCGGCTCCGACGTCGCCGCGACCACGGTGCCGCCGGGGCACATGCAGAAGCTGTAGACGGCGCGGCCGTTCTTCGCGTGGTGAACCAGCTTGTAGTCGGCGGCACCGAGTGCCGGGTGGCCGGCGTACTTGCCGAGCCGCGCACGGTCGATCATCGACTGCGGGTGTTCGATGCGAAAGCCGATCGCGAACGGCTTCGGTTCGATGAAGACGCCGCGCCGCTGCAGCATCCGGAACGTATCGCGCGCACTGTGGCCGAGCGCCAGCACGACGTGGCGGCTGGCGATCCGCTCGCCGCTGGCCAGCTCGACACCCTCTACCCGGCCCGCCTCGATCAGCAGGTCGGTGACATGACTCTCGAACCGCACTTCGCCACCGAGCCGGATGATCTCGTCGCGCATCGCCGCCACCACGCCGGTCAGCCGGAAGGTACCGATGTGCGGCTTGCTGACATACAGGATCTCTTCCGGCGCGCCGGCCTTGACGAACTCGGCCATCACCTTGCGGCCGTAGAACTTCGGATCCTTGATCTGACTGTAGAGCTTGCCGTCGGAGAACAGGCCGGCGCCGCCCTCGCCGAACTGCACGTTCGACTCCGGCGTCAGCTCGCGCTGGCGCCACAGCGCCCAGGTGTCCTGCGTGCGGCGGCGCACGTCGCGGCCGCGCTCCAGCACGATCGGCTGGAACCCCATCTGCGCCAGCAGCAGCGCGGCGAACAGTCCGCACGGGCCGAAGCCGACGATGACCGGCCGCTCGCCGATGCCGGCCGGCGCTTGCGCCACCGGGTGGTAACGGGTGTCGGGCGACGAACTGATGTGACGATCGTTCGACAGCCGTTTCAGCACGGCCGACTCGTCGCGCACGGCGACGTCGACGATATAGATGAACAGGATCGCGCTGTTCTTCTTGCGCGCGTCGTAGCTGCGCTTGAACACGGTGACGTCGAGCAGGTCGTCCTTGCGGATGCCGAGCCGTTGCACGATCGCCTGCGGCAGCGCCTCGGCGGGATGGTCGAGCGGCAGGGAGAGTTCGGTGATGCGAATCATGGGCGATGCCTTTGCGGCCGGTTGTCCCCGGCAGATACGGAGGCACTGCCGCGCCTCCGGGGTCGATAGCCTGCGGATTCTACCGACCCGATGCGGCGAGCGGCAGCGGCCGGCTTACAATGGCGCCCTTTCCATCCCCGGTAGCACCTCATGGCACGCTCGAAAAGCAGCAATCGCTGGCTGCAGGAACACGTCAACGATCCCTACGTGAAGCAGGCGCAGAAGGATGGCTACCGCTCGCGCGCCGCCTACAAGCTGCTGGAGCTGAACGACAAGGACAAGCTGATCCGGCCCGGCATGCTGGTGATGGACCTCGGCTCGGCGCCGGGCGGCTGGTCGCAGGTGGCCGGTCATCTGGTCGGCCATCACGGCCGCGTCATCGCCACCGACATCCTGCCGATGGACGCGCTGGCCAACGTCGACTTCATCCAGGGCGACTTCACCGAGGAGGCCGTGTTCCGGCAGCTGCTCGACTACCTCGGCGAGCGCAGACCGGACCTGATCATCTCCGACATGGCGCCGAACATCTCCGGCATCGATGCCGCCGACCAGGCTTCGTCGATCTATCTGGTGGAACTGGCGCTGGACATGGTGCGCCACGTGCTGAAGCCGGGCGGCAACTTCGTCACCAAGCTGTTTCAGGGCGCCGGTTCGGACGACTACCTGAAGGAAGTCAGGAAGTCGTTTTCCAAGGTGTCGGTGCGCAAGCCGGCGGCGTCGCGGCCGCGCTCGCGCGAGGTCTACATCGTCGCCCGCGACTTCAAGGGGCAGTGAGCGCCCGCCATCCCACCGCCCGCTTCGCTAGACGGCGGTCAGCCGTCCATCGCGATAGTCGCGAATCGCCTGCTCGATCTGCTCCGGTGTGTTCATGACGAACGGCCCCCACTGCGCGATCGGCTCGCGCAGCGGTTTGCCGGCCAGCAGCAGCACGCGCGCGCCGTCCGGACCCGCCTCGACCACCACCCGTTCACCATCGCCGAGCACGCCGGCCACGCTGCGCGGCAGCCCCCGCCGCTCGTCGCCGACCCACAGCTCGCCCTCATACGGATAGAGCAGCGCGTTGTGACCGGCCGGCAGCGCCTGTTCGAAGCGTTCGCCCGGCGCCAGTTCGAGATCGACGCAGAGCGGTTCGGTCGACAGCCCCTGCATCGGACCGTCGACACGTGCGCCGCCGACCTCGATCGAACCGGCGATCACCCTGGCGCGGCCGCCGCCCGGCAGCGCCGCCTGCGGAATCTGCGCGGCCGGGATGTCGCGGTAGCCGGCCGGCTTCATCTTCTCGGCCGCCGGCAGGTTCAGCCACAACTGGAAGCCGCGCATCAGGCCATGCTCCTGCTGCGGCATCTCGGAGTGGATGATGCCGCGCCCAGCCGTCATCCACTGCACGTCGCCACTGCGCAGGTCGCCGCGGTTGCCGAGGTGGTCGCTGTGCAGCATGTGGCCGTCGAGCATGTAGGTGACGGTCTCGAAGCCCCGGTGCGGGTGGCTCGGGAAACCGGCGATGTAGTCGGCCGCCTGCTCAGAGCCGAACTCGTCGAGCATCAGGAACGGGTCGAGCCGCACCCCCTGGCGCTGGCCGAGCGAGCGGCGGATGCGCACGCCGGCGCCATCGCTGGTCTGTTCGGACGGAATCACCTGTCGCAGTTCGCGTGTGGTCATGGTCGTCTCCTCCCGGTTCGCCGACAGGCCGCCATTACAGCGCCGCCGCGGCGCCGTTGTCAGCGAGCGCGATTGCACGTCCCGTTCAACGCGACTGATCGATCGCGGCGCGCGCCGCAGGGCCGGGAGGCCGCGTGCTATAGTGCCGCCCGCCTGCCCGCTCGAATAACACCATGCTCAATCGCGCCGCCCCGGTCCTGTTCGTTCAGGGAGTCCTGCTGCTGATCCTCGCCGTGACGATGGCGCCGGCGCTGTGGCTGATGTACGCCGAGGCCAGCCCGCAGCGCGGCGGCTTCGCGCTCGGCGCGGCGGTCACGCTCGGCGCCGGCCTGCTGCTGACGCTCTCCAGCGGCCGCCAGCGTTTCAACCTGTCGATCCGCCAGATGTTCGTGCTGACCACGGCGAGCTGGGTGTCGACCTGCCTGTTCGGCGCGATGCCGCTCTACTTCGGCATCGAGTCGCTGTCGTTCACCGACGCCGTGTTCGAATCGGTCTCCGGCGTCACCACCACCGGCGCCACCGTGCTCTCCGGCCTCGACACCATGCCGCGCGGCATCCTGCTGTGGCGCGCGCTGCTGCACTGGTTCGGCGGCATCGGCATCGTCGTCATCGCCATCGCCATCCTGCCGTTCCTCAGCATCGGCGGCATGCGGCTGTTCAAGACCGAATCGTCGGACTGGTCGGACAAGGTGGCGCCGCGCGCCGGCTCGGTCGCCAAATCGGTCGGCGTCGTCTACGTGGCGCTGTCGCTGCTGTGCACCGGCGGCTACCTGCTCGGCGGCATGGGCTGGTTCGACGCCATCACCCACGCGATGAGCACGATCTCGACCGGCGGCTTCGCCAATCACGACCGCTCGTTCGGCCCGTTCGCCGACCAGCCGCTGATCATGTGGACCGCCATCGTCTTCATGCTGCTCGGCGGCATGCCGTTCACGCTCTACGTCGCGCTGCTGCGCCACCGCCGCGTCGACCTGTTCCGCGACCAGCAGGTGCGCGGCTTCCTGACCACCGCCGCCGCCGTCTCCGGCCTGCTGTTCATCGTGCTGCTGCTGAGCAGCGACAGACGCACCGACGAACTGCTGACCCACGTCGTCTTCAACGTGGTTTCGGTGCTGACGACGACCGGCTTCGCCTCGGACGACTACACGCTGTGGGGGCCGTTCGCCATCGCGATCTTCTTCCTGATCACCTTCATCGGCGGCTGCTCCGGCTCCACCACCGGCGGCATGAAGATTTTCCGGCTGCAGATCGGCATGGAAGTGCTGAACCACCAGCTGAAGCAGCTGCTGCACAACAACGGCGTGTTCACGCTGAAATACAACGGCCGCCGCGTCTCCGACGAGCTGATCACGTCGATCACGGCGTTCTCGTTCTTCTTCCTGATCACGATCGGCGTGCTGACGTTGCTGCTGGCGCTGCTCGGGCTCGACCTGGTCACCGCGCTGACCGGCGCCGCCACCGCCGTCGCCAACGTCGGCCCCGGCCTCGGCACCGTGATCGGCCCGGCCGGCAATTTCCAGCCACTGCCGGACACCGCGAAATGGCTGCTGTCGATCGGCATGCTGCTCGGCCGTCTGGAGATCATGACGGTGCTGGTTCTGTTCACGAAGGCGTTCTGGCGCTGGTGAACGCAACTACCAGCACGACCCTGCCTGTTGCGGCAGAGCACGACCCGGAAGCCGGGTACGGCCACCCAAAGACGGCTCCGACAATCAGGCCAGACTTCTGACCCTCGGCAGGAAGCGCTTCACCGGCGGAGACAGGTGTCGCAATAGAACTGCCCTCGTCCGCCCCCACAGCGCGGACAACAGCAGCAACATCGAACCAATCAGAATCCCCGTGACGGCAAAACCCTCGCTGACCATGCCGTACATCTTGAACAGCTCCGAAAAAGCGTAGATCACATAGATCAATGCCGAGACCATCAGGGCCCGGCGATCGATCGCGATGGATATGACGCCGAGAACCAGATAAACGGCAATGATCAGACATGCGCTCAACAGCGAGCTTTCCCCTTGAAAAACCTTCAGCGAAATAAATACCGGATGAACGATCAGCGGTGCCGCCATCAGATGCAACCAGAACGCCACGTCTGACTTGCGGGTCTTCCTTTCGACATCCTGAGCATCCCAGTACATCGCGACAAGAAAGGTAAACACGCCGAAAGCGGCGAGAATGGCCACCCCATATCTGCCCGATCCCGGAACATAGGCGGCCAGCACGACGATCAGGAAAATCAAAAAGCTACCGACCCCCGCCGCAACCGTGATGGGAACCCTGAACTTCAGCCAGTGCAGCCACGCCGCGACAATTCCGAGAGCCGGCGCTATCAGCACCATCCTTTTCGAGTCGACATCGAGCGCGACAAGAGTCAGTACGGTGCCTCCCATGACGCTGCCGACAAAGGTGAAGAGAAACAGGATGGCAGGCAGGGCCAGCCGTCGTTTCGTCACGAAAAGGATCGACAACAGCCACGCCAGTGCCGCTGCAACCCAGAGGCCGACAGCCGGCTCGAACTTGCTCCCCAGCCACGCGGCTGAAATCAACAGCAGCAATGCCGCTATCGACACGAAGATGTCATTGAAGCCGGAGATGAGCCGAAAGTTCTCTTCATCCACGGTGTTGGTGTTGCCGGACTCCTCCATGAACCGCCTGAAAGCATCGACGGCCCGCTCCTCAAGAACACCCACCTTTACAGCGGCATACAAATCTTCATCCGTATACATCCTGCATCCTCAATATGCCGCGGAGCTTCCCAAGGAGTTGCCCCGACTGGCGCTCCATCGTTTATCGAGCCGCGCTCGTACCCCAACCAGCCCACCATGGCCAGCGGTCGACTCGACAAACGTCTCAATCGATCACCACCAGATGGTCCGGCAGCTCGTTCTTCCGAGTGCAACCGTGCGGCACCCCTCTCATCGCGATCAATCGCCGCCCTCCAGGCAATAGCTGAAATTGTCGTGCGGGAAATCGCCCTGACTCGGATAGACGATCCAGCGCCGCAATACTCCTTCACGCACGAAACCGCACTTCTCCAGCACCCTCGCCGACGCGACGTTATCGATCGCGCACGTCGCCCAGATGCGATGCAGCGCCGGGTTTTGCCGGAGAATCGGCAGGAATTCGCGGAGTGCCGCCGTCGCCACGCCACCACCCCAGAACGCCCGGTCGATGACGTAGCCGACCAGCGCCCGATGCCCGTCGATTCTCGCCTTGATGAAACCGACGATGACTCCGGTATCCGGTTGCACGATATGGAAGCAGGGTGCAGAACCATCGCCCAATGCCTGTCGGAGATACTCTTCGGCATCCCCGACCGAACGCTGCGGCCGCGCGGAAAGGTAGGTGAAGTTCTCCGCACGACATCCCCAGGCGGCAAAAACCCGTTCGGCGTCCGCCATCGACGCCCGCCTGAGCCCGACCGAAACATCCATGCCTGACACTCCCTCTCGCTCGCAACGCTAGTCGAGCATCACCAGATGATTCGGCAGCTCGTTTTTCTGATCTGTGGCCGGCACGTGGCGCTTCAGCAACTCGCCGCAGGCATTGACGCAGTCGAGAAACCCGCGCAGCGTCTCGCCGCGCTTCACCGCCGCCGTGAACGCATCGACGATCGCCTGCCACTGCTCGTGCGTGACGTGTCGGCTGATGCCGCGGTCGGCGATGATCTCGACGTAGTGCTCGGCTGCGCTGACGAAGATCAGCACGCCCGACTCGAAGCGGGTGTGGTGCAGGTTCTGTTCGAGGAACTGCCGCCGCGCCAGATTGCCGGCACGCCACCGGCGCACGCGGCGCGGCACCAGCCGCATCAGCAGCGGCGGCCAGCGCAGCAGCAGCGCGAGCAGCAGGAACAGCAGCCACTGCAGCGCCATCACCTCCCACATCGCCAGCCAGAACGGCGTCAGCGCCAGCACGCCTGGCGTCAGCAGCGCCACCGCCGCCGCCCACAGCAGCGAGATCGGCCGGTAATCGTCGGCGCGGCGCGCCAGCACGGTGACCAGCTCCGCGTCGGTCTCGCGCTCGACCGCGGCAATGGCGTCGGCGACCTGTCGCCGTTGTTCGTCTGTCAGCATCGTTTCACCACCGGCAACTCCTCCCTCCACGCGCCGCCCCGTGCCGGCGCCCCGATCCACCGCCCGTCGCCTGCCGCATTGACAGACGGGGCAACCTCCCCTTTAATACGCGAGAACGTCGTTCTCAAACTTCTCAAGGGTTCAGAACCAATGGAAACCGTATTTGCCACCCTGCTGGAACACTACCAGTGGCATCTCTCTCTGATCACCGGCCTCGGAATCGTCGCCACGATCCTGATCGGCAAGCAATTGCTGCTGCTGATCCCCGCGATCAAGCAGGCGCAGCAGCTGAACAAGGAGGCGGCCGACAAGAAGATGCAGCGCAAGGTCTACTCGGACAACCAGAAGTGGAACCGCAAGTGGGCCGGCCTCTATCTGGTCGTGATCTTCGGCCTGATCCTGCCGTTCTGCCTGACCACCGAGTCGCAGCCGTGGTGGATGTACCCGCTCGACATCTTCGTCATCCTGATGGTGTACGACTTCTTCTATTACCTGACCCACCGCTTCCTGTTCCACGAAAGCAACGGCGTCAAAGGGCCGCTGATGTGGATGCACGCCGTTCACCACCAGCAGAACAACCCGTGCCGGATGGACTCCAGCTACATCCATCCGCTGGAAGTGGCGATCGGCCTCGGTCTCTACGTGGCGACGATCTTCGGACTCTCGTTCGTGATGGGCAATTTCCATGTGCTGACCATCATCATCACCTGGGTCGCCTTCTCGGAGATCAACCTGCACAACCACGACCGCTGGGAAAGTGACAAGACGCCGTTCAAGTACCTGAACTACATGTCGGTGATGCACCACAACCACCACGTGCGCTTCACCGGCGGCAACTTCGCCACCATCACCCTGCTGTTCGACTGGCTGTTCGGCACCTACGACACCGGCAATGGATTCGGCATCAACAAGCGCGAGCCCAAACCCGTGGCGCAGCAAGCCGAGTCATAAGGAACGCTGCTCCAGCTCCACGAAAGCGCCGACCTGTCGGCGCTTTCTGTTTTTCGGCACACTGTTTTTCGGCCCCTGTTTTTGCGGCATCAACGGCCGACCGGCTACCACCCGCCCGACGCACCGCCGCCGCCGAAACTGCCACCGCCACCACTGAACCCACCGCCGCCAAACCCACCGCCACCCCCGAAACCGCCACCGCCCGAGCTGCCACCCCAACCACCGGCATGGGGCGCGCCCCAGTCGCCGCGCCGGCCGGTGGAACCGCCGCCGAACATGCCACCGCCCCAGAACCAGAGCACGACCAGCAGGAAGAGCCAGAACAGGACGCCTCTCTCCTCCCCGTCGCCGCTCTTGGCGACGGGCTCGTATTCGCCCTGCAGCGCCGCCTCGATGGCAGCAACGCCGGCGTTGATGCCATCGGCGAACTGGCCGAGCCGGAAACGCGGCACGATCTCGCCGTGGATGATGCTGGCGGCGATGGCGTCGGTCAGTGCCCCTTCGAGGCCGTAGCCGACCTCGATACGCACCTGACGCTCGCTCTGGGCGACGATCAGCAACACGCCGTTGTCCTTGCCCTGCTGGCCGATGCCCCAGTGGCGCCCGAGCTGGTAGCCGAACTCCTCGATCGTGTAGCCCTGCAGGTCCGGCAGCGTGACGACGACGAGCTGGATGCCGCTGGCCTGCTCGAAACGGGCCAGCTCGGCCTCGAGCGTGCCCGCACCGCTACCGAGCAGGCCGGCCCGGTCGACGACGCGGCCGCTCAGCGCCGGAAACTGCGGCGCCGCCAGCGCGACGCCAGCCAGCAGCAGCCACAGCAGTGCGAACCCGCGCGCGACGATCCGGCTCATTCAGCGCCGACCTCACTCGAAGTTGACGGTGGGCGCCTGCTGCGCGTTCTCGGTGGTCGCCTTGAAGCCCTCGCGCACCGGCAGGTCGCTGTAGAGCACCATGTGCCAGAGGCGGCCGGGGAAGGTGCGGATCTCGGTGTTGTAGGCCTGCACCGCGGCGATGTAGTCGCGCCGCGCCACCGCGATGCGGTTCTCGGTGCCTTCGAGCTGCGACTGCAGCGCCAGGAAGTTCTGGTTCGACTTCAGCTCGGGGTAGCGCTCGACGACGACCATCAGCCGGTTCAGCGCGCTGGTCAGCTGCCCCTGCGCCTGCTCGAACTGCTGCAGCTTCTGCGGATCGTCGATGACGCTCTGGTCGACCTGCATCGAGCCGACCTTGGCGCGCGCCTCGGTGACGGCGACCAGCACCTCGCGCTCCTGCTCGGCGAACCCCTTCACCGTCGCCACCAGGTTCGGCACCAGGTCGGCGCGGCGCTGGTACTGGTTCTCGACCTGGCTCCAGGCCGCTTTCACCTGTTCGTCGAAGGTCGGGATGTTGTTGATGCCGCAGCCGGTCAGCAGCGGCAGCCACAGCAGCAGCGCCAGCCACCAGACCGGGCTTCTGCCGGCCGAACCATTGCCGTTGAGTCGCATGTGATCTCTCCTCGATCAGTGATAGTGGTGTTCGCGGCAGCGCATCGCCGCGGTGGCAATGCCGCTGTCACGGCGGCGACGTCGTGATGGACATGTGACGGACGTTGTAACGGAAATGTGGCCGCGTATCCATCGACCCCGTCATCGGTGCGCGCCGAACTTGCTTCGCTCACGCCCGGCACTTTAACGTGCGGTGCTCGATCGCGCTGTGGGAGAGAGACGCGATGGCAATGAGACCGCCCCTGAAGCGGGCCGTCATCTGGCTGCTGGCGCTGCTGGTCGCCTGGCCGGCGCTGGTGGTGCTGGTGGCGACGCCGGCGCTCGAAGCGCTGCTGCCGAAGATCTACCGCGAACAGACCGGCCGCGAGCTGCAGCTCGGCGACGTGGTGCTGAACCCGTTCACGCTGAGCGCGACGCTGCGCCATGCCAGCAGCCGCGACCCCGACGGCAAACCGTTCTGGTCGCTGCGCGAGCTGGTGGTCGACGTCGGCATCGCCTCGCTGTGGCGCCGCGCGCTGGTGCTGGAACAGCTGCGGCTCGACGGCGTCGAGCTGCGCGTCGAACAGCTCGCCGCCGACCGCTACAACTTCAGCGACATCCTCGATTACCGCGCCCGCCACTTCCCACCGGGCGAACCGGACACCGGTCCGCTGCCGGCGCTGGAGCTGCGCCGCCTCGAACTCGGCATCGCCCGCCTCGACGCGCGGCTGCCGTTCATCGCCGAGCCGCTGACGGCGGCGCTGACCGACCTGCAGCTGAATGCCGACGACCTCACCACCCGCCCCGACGGTTACGCCCCCGGCGCCACCGAAAACGCTGCCGACCTGCCGCCGCTCGGCAGCGGCCCGCTGCATCTCGCGTTCGCGCGGCTGGCGCTGCAGTCGCTGCGCGCCGAGGAGCCGTGGGACGCAACCGTGGACCCGTTCAGGCTCGGCTTCGAGCGGCTGACGACGGTCGCCGAGGAGGGCCAGCCGCACGAGATCGAGGCACGACTCGCCGACGGCGGCAGCCTGCGCTGGCGCGGCGAGCTGTCGCTGGCGGCGCACCGCAGCCGCGGCGAAATCGCGCTCGACGGCCTCAACCTGCGGCCGCTCTGGCGCTACCTGCAGCCGCAGCTGAACTTCCAGGCCGATACCAAACGCAACCGGCTCGACCTCAGCGCGCACTACCGGCTCGACTGGCGCGACGGCCTGCGCTGGGCCATCGACAAAGGCGCGCTGGCACTGCACGACACCGACCTGCGGGCTCGCGGCGACGACGGCACCGCGCTGCAGCTGAAACGGCTCGGCGTCGACGGCATCAGCGCTGACGGCACAACCCGGCAGGTGGCGATCGCGCGGGTACGGCTGGACGGGCTGGCGCTGCGCAGCTGGAACCGCGACACCGAGGTCGGCCTGCTGGCGATGCTGCAGCCGCGCCGGCCAGGCGATGCGCCGCCGGACGCCAGCGCTGACGACACAAACGGCGACGAATCGCCGTGGCAGCTGGCCATCGCCGAGATCGCCACCGACGACGCCCGCATCCGCTGGCACGCCAGCCAGCTCGACGTCGAGCAGCTCGACATCCAGCCGCTGAAGCTGCAGGTGCAGCAGCTGCGCTGGCCGTCGACCGGCGCCGCGCAACTGGCGCTACAGGCCCGCGTCAACGACACGCTGCAGCTCGCCGTCGACGGCGAACTCGACCCCGGCGCGCTCGACGGCAAGCTGCAGGGCAGCGTCGACGGCCTGCCGCTGACCTGGGGCAACACGCTGCTCGGCCAGCAGCTGAAGCTGACGATCGCCTCCGGCACGCTGGCGACGCAGTGGCAGCTGGAGCTGGCCGACGGCGCGCCGACCCGGCTGCGGGCCGACGGTGCGATCGGCGACTTCGAGTTGCTGCGCGCCGGCAACAAGCGCCGTTTCGCGGCGTGGCGGCAGATGAGCTGGCGCGACCTCGATTTCAACCTCGAACAGCAGCGGCTGACGCTGGCCGAGGTCGGCCTGAAACAACCGTTCCTGCAGTTCCGCCTCTACGAGGACGGCAGCACCAGCTTCCGCGACCTGACCGTCGCCGACGACGGCGCCGAAACGGCAGACACCGAAACCAAAAGCACCGAGGCCGCACCGGCAAAACCGGGGGACGACGCGAAGCCGTTGCAGGTCGCGGTCACCGCCGTCCGCATCGAGGGCGGCACGCTCGACTTCCGCGACGACACGCTGCCGCGCCCGTTCCGCGCCCGCATCGGCGAGCTCGGCGGCGACATCCTCGAACTCTCCAGCGAGCGTGGCCGCTACGCCAGCGTCGACCTGACCGGCAGCGTCGACGGCTACGCGCCGGTGACGCTGGCCGGCCGCGTCGCGCCGCTGGCCGAGAAGCCGGCGCTCGATCTGACGCTCGACTTCGCCAACCTCGACCTCGCCAACTTCACGCCGTACAGCAGCACCTATGCCGGCTACGTCATCGACCACGGCCAGCTCAGCGTGCAGCTCGCCTACACGCTGGAGAACAACCGCATCGAGGGGCGCAACCGCATCGTCGTCGACCAGCTGCAGCTCGGCGAACGGGTCGACAGCCCGAAGGCGCTGGAGCTGCCACTGCGGCTGGCGATCGCGCTGCTGACCGACAGCAACGGTGTGATGGACCTCGGTGTCGACATCAGCGGCGATATCGACGACCCGCAGTTCGATCTGGGGGGCATCGTCTGGAAAGCGTTCCGCAACCTGATCGTCAAGGCGACCACGGCGCCGTTCCGGGTGCTGGCCAACCTGGTCGGCTCGAAGCAGAAGCTCGACTTCATCACCTTCGCCCCCGGCAGCGACACGCTGAACGACACCGCGCGCGAGAAGCTGTCGGCGCTGCGCGACGCGCTGAACCAGCGGCCGGAGCTGCGGCTGATGGTCAGCGGCCAGACCGAGGACACCAGCGACGAGCCGGCCCTGCGCGAACGCGAGCGCGACCAGCAGCTCGTGGAAGCGGGCCTGTCGGAGGAGGCGCTGGCCGAGCGCGGCCGGGCCTGGCGCCGGGCCGCCGAGAAGCTCCACGAACAGCTGCTGCCCGACGCCGATCCCGACGACCTCGACGACGCACAGCTGGCCGACGCACTGCGCGATGCCGTGCCACTGCGCCCGACCGCACTGCGCGGGCTGGCCGGCCGTCGCGCCACCGCGGTCAAGCGGACGCTGGTGACCGAACTGGGTCTCGGTGCCGAGCGCGTCTTCATCGACAGCGGCAAACGCCAGACGGTGCAGCAGGCGCGCGCGACGCTGGCGGTCGACGCGATGTAGCACGGCTCCACTGCGTCGTTCGCTGCCGTTTTTCTGGCGCGCCTGACACCCCTTTTTCTGGCGCGCCGAGCGGTTCTTTTCTGGCACCCCGGGCCGCTCTTTTTCTGGCGCCTCGGGCGCCTTCCGCTATCCTTGCCGAAGCCCGCCCGCGGCTGACCGGCGCCGAACGGCGCCCAGCCGCCCCGCGGCTCCAGATCCATCCGGAGTTGTCTGCATGAATGTGATCCTCGGCGTTGCCATCGTCCTGGCATGCTGTGCCATTGGATTTATCGCCGCCGGCGGCAACCTGCTGGCGCTGTGGCAGCCGTTCGAGTTGCTGATCATCGGCGGTTCGGCCTTCGGCGCGCTGATCATCTCCAACCCGATGTCGGTCACGATGGGCGTGGTCAAATCGACCGGCTCACTGTTCAAGGGCTCGCCGTACAAGAAGGAGCTGTTCCTCGAACTGCTGGCACTGCTGTTCGACATCTTCAACAAGATGCGGCGCGAGGGGATGCTGGCGATCGAGGCCGACCTCGACGATCCGGAAGCCAGCCCGCTGTTCACCAAGTACCCCAACGTCCTCAAGATTCACGGCTCGCTCGAATTCATCTGCGACTACCTGCGGGTGATGATGATCGGCTCGATCGCCGGTCACGAGCTGGAGGCGCTGATCGACGCCGAACTGGAGACCCACCACACCGAGGCCGGCCTGGTGCCGGGCGCCATCGGCAAGGTGGCCGAGGGGCTGCCCGGCTTCGGTATCGTCGCCGCGGTCATGGGCGTCGTCATCACCATGGGCCACATCGGCGGCCCGCCCGAGGAGCTCGGCCACCACGTCGGTGCGGCACTGGTCGGCACCTTCCTCGGCATCCTGCTCTCCTACGGCTTCGCCGGCCCGATGGGCCAGTACCTCGAACACAAGGTGCGCGAGGAAGCCAAGTTCTACGAGTGCATCAAGGCATCGCTGATCGCCACGCTGAACGGAGCGGCACCGCAGATCGCCGTCGAGTTCGGCCGCAAGGTGCTGTACCACGACACGCGCCCGAGCTGGGCCGAGGTCGACGAGCGCGTGCGTCAGAAGTGATGCCGGCCACGCGCCTGAGGTAGTGCCATGAAGCCGTCGATGCAGCCGATCATCATCAAGAAGAAGAAGGTCCACGGCCACGGCCACCACGGCGGTGCGTGGAAGGTGGCCTACGCCGACTTCGTCACCGCGATGATGGCGTTCTTCCTGCTGCTATGGCTGCTCGGCAACACCACCGAGGAGGAGCAGCAGGCCATCTCCGGCTACTTCCAGGATCCCGGCGGCGGCCTGGTCGGTCCCGGTGGCGCCAACCAGGGCGTCATCCAGTTCCCGCACCCGCTGTCGCAGCCCAACCCGAACGAACTGCCGCCCCCGCCGCAGGTGAAGCCCGACGAAACCTCCGGCGGCGACAACCTGATGGAAGAGGCGCCGGTCGATTCGATCACGCCGATCGAACTCTCCGAACAGGAACTGCGCGACCGGCTCGAACAGCTGGAGATGGAGCAGCTCGAACAGCTGAAGGAGCAGATCGAGGAGGAGCTGAACAACGCCGAATCGGCGCTGCAGGAGCTGAAGGACCAGATACTGCTCGACCACACCGAGATGGGGCTGCGCATCCAGATCGTCGACAAGGAGAAGCGGCCGATGTTCGACCTCGGCAGCCCGTCGCTGAAGCCCTACACCGCCGACGTGCTGATGGCGATGGCGCCGCTGATCGACAGCGTGCCGAACCGCATCTCGATCACCGGCCACACCGACGCCGTCAGCTTCGGCGCCGCCTCGCTCTACACCAACTGGGAGCTGTCGGCCGACCGTGCCAACACCGCGCGCCGCGCGCTGCTCGACGGCGGCTACCCCGAGACGAAGATACTGACCGTGCAGGGCATGGGCGACGGCGCGCCATTCAACGCCGATAACCCGAACGACGCGGCCAACCGCCGCATCGCCATCATCGTGCTGAAGAAATCGATCGAGAACGCACTACTGGGCCACAAGGGCACCACCAGCGGCAAGGTGATCAAGTCGGAAGGGAAGATTCTGGAGCCGGTCAGGGGTGGGCGTTGATGTGCTACGCAAACTAATGCGTCCGCATCAACAGCTAAAAATCCAAAGCAGACCGACAAGCCTGCATCAATGCTTATTGTGCAGATGCGCGTTATCACCAAACAGTTAGGTACACCTACGCAGCATCGAATTTCAAAATTTTCAATTAGAACCCCAGATAATTCTAACAGGATGAAAAAATGAGCGGATTCATAGAGCGCCAATCAAGACTTCGTCAACTAGTTGATGATCTAGGATTTGAGAATCGTGGGGAGGTTTCAATTCCGGCGCGTAATCCGCAGTTCTTGGAAATCCCTAGCACACTTCATCCAGCCGTACGCAATGAGCTTCAACTGCGACTCCCAGATGGAATGTATGGACATCAGGCCAAGGCAATTAGAGCCTCGCTAGATGGGGCTGACGTATGTGTCGCAACCCCAACGGCGTCTGGAAAAAGCTTGATTTTCATGTCGGTATCGGCCCATACACTCAAGGCCGACCCAGACGCAAAAGTTCTTGCGCTATACCCTGCCAGAGCCTTAATACAAGACCAATTTTCGAAATGGCAATCCCTCCTATCCCCCATGGGGCTAAAGTGCGTACAAATTGATGGCGGCATTCCAGTAAATAAACGAGCGGACATCTTACGATCTGGCCGCCTAGTTTTAATGACACCGGACGTTGCACATGCTTGGATGATGAGCCGATTACACGAAAAATCAATAAAAGAGTTTCTTTCCTCTATTAAAATCGTAGTGCTGGACGAAGCCCACGTTTACGACGGGGTATTTGGAACAAATATGGCGTACTTCATTCGGCGCCTGCAAGCTGTAACCCGAGTGGATAGATTCATCACGAGCACTGCGACAATTGGCGATCCAGAAAAATTTATTGAAAATTTAGTTGGGAGGCGCCCAATTGTATTTGGACCACCAGATGATCAAGGGCCATCGCCAGATAAGTGGCTAGTTATGGCGAAACCAGGCGGGGGTGATCCATTCGAAAAGACTGTTTCCCTACTTAAAGCTGTCGCAGATACAGGACTCGGACGATTTATAGCGTTTGCTGATTCGCGAAGAATGGTTGAGCAATTGGTAGTGGTGGCCGAGCGAAAAGAAAGCGAACACGGCATTGTTGAAGCTGACACTGACGAATCCGAAACTGAGCCAGATGATCAGCCGACAGGATATGGCAGAATCCTTCCATATCGGGCCGGATACGAGGACGAAGATAGAACTCAAATTCAACGGGCACTTACGGATGGAAAGCTTTCGGGAGTTGTTTCAACAAGCGCAATGGAGCTGGGAATTGATATAGGCGAAATTGACACTGTCCTGTTATTAAGCACGCCTCCGACAATGAAGTCATTTTGGCAAAGATTTGGTCGTGCTGGCAGAAAAAATCCAGGCTACTGTATTTTTGTTGACACTCGCGAAGCCATTAGTAACAAAGAAGAAAACCCACTGAATGAATATTTAAGGAAACCCGTAGAACCGGCTTGGCTCTACTTAGACAATCCATACTTGCAATACTCCCAAGCACTCTGCGCAGCACAGGAGTACGCTGAGTACGGGGACATTCATTACGATCGTTTTCCACTACGCTCGCTACCAGAACAGTTCATGCAGTACTTGGAAAATGAGATAAATCCAGTGCAAGGCATACCAGACGATTTATACCCCTTGAAACAGAGGGCACAGTCTGGAGCACATTATGAGTTTCCTATTCGAAGCGGGATAGAGAAGAACTTTTCCGTGAAACTGAAAGGGTCTTCTGGAGAGCATCGCCTCGGTACGCTAACCATGGCACAAGCAATGCGAGAAGGATATCCAGGCGCAATTTACTATTACATGGCAAAGCCATTTAGGGTAGTTTCATTCAACTATAGGGCCGCAGAAATATCCGTTACAAAAACGAAACGCTGGACAACACGAGCAGACTCTCGCTGCATGGTCTTTCCAAAATTCCCAAGCGGCGTAATCCTTTCAAAGAAATCCAACATAGGCTTTCTAGTTGAAGCCGGAATGCAGATTAGTGAGCGAGTAACAGGATTCATAGAGAAAAGAGGAAGAATGCAAACTCCTCACACCTATGATCACGAATCACCCCATTCGCAAAAGCCCATCACGCGATACTTTGAGACAACGGGTGTTTGTTGGTACTTCCCAGAAAAAGAACTTGTTTCTGACTCCGTAGCCGCAAGGCTACACGAGGCATTTTGCATTCTGTGTGGGGTTCAGCAAAGAGATATTGGGTATGGAATGTTCCATAGCAGGCCATCTGTATATTGGCAGAGTGAATGTCAAGGAATGAGCATTTATGACAATGTTCATGGAAGTCTCCGTCTCACCAAGCAGCTTCATGAGCGATTCTCTGACGTCGTAGATCTAGCTATATCTTTAGCGATTGAGCGTGAAAGCCATCAGGTGCCACCTGTCATTGAGGCATTAAGGCGCTTAAAGCATCTTTCTTTGGAATGTGAGTTCAATGACGCCGAAGAGACGATCAGCATTAGCTCAGAAGATGATGACTGGATCGCTGTCATTGATGACGACCAAAACGCGGTGCACGTTGAAAATAGTGAAGAGGTTAAGGTCATATCGCACCGCTTTACCCCCCAAGGGCTGATGTATGAATTGGTTTCAAATCGACCGGGGGTGCGGTGGCTGGCAAAGACAGCATTGGTCAGGCCAATTCCAGGAATTACCAAGATGATCCGAGTTAATTGGGTAACCGGAGAAAAGGAACCCAGTTGATGGGGTGAAGTAAGGGACAGACCACGTTTTCCCGAATCAGAATGTTTGCGTCCAGCACGATGGCCTTGTCGATCACCGGGCCTCACCTTTCCGACGAGCCCGTTTGAAGTCGGCCACCACTGCCTCGGTATCCACCTCATGGCGGGCAAGTAGCTCATCCAGCGCCTGGCTGGCCTGCCTCAAGGCCGCCAGCTCGGCCTCGTTCTGGCCACGGGCGGGGATGAAGTACCCCACGGTCTGGCCATGGCGGGTGATCGCCACCGGCGTGCTGGACTCGATGTACTCCGCCAGGCTGGCGCGGAACTCGCGGATGCCGACTTTCGCTGCCTCCATAATGGGAACCCTCAAATGCGTATCAATGTGTACACATTTTAGCGAGCAGCAACCCATAAGACAATCCAGCAGTACCCGGTGTGTTTGACGCTTCAGCCCCAACCATCCCGGGTAGTTGCAGATCAGCCCGCCAGCGCCTCACCCAACGCCGCGATCAGCTGATCGCTCTGCTCCGGCGTGCCGACCGTCAGCCGCAGGCAGTCCTTCAGCAGCGCGTGGCTGCCATCCAGACACTTGATCAGGATGTTGCGGGTTTTCAGGAACTCGAAGATCTCGCGCGCGCGCCCTTCCGGCGTGCGCACCAGCACGAAGTTGGCCTCGCTCGGCCACAGCTGCAGCGCCGGCAGCGAGCGCAGCTCGGAGATCAGCCGCTCGCGCTCGGCGCGGATCAGCGCGGTCTGCTGGCGCATCACCTGGAAATTGTCGAGCGCGAAACGCGTCGACAGCTGCGTCAGCACGTTGATGTTGTACGGCATCCGCACCTTGTCGACCTCCGCCAGCCAGGCGGCGTCGCCGATCAGCAGGCCGAGCCGCAGCCCCGCCAGCCCGACCTTCGACAGCGTGCGCATGACCAGCACGTTGTCGTAGTCCTGCACGAAACCGAGATGGTCGGCATCGGTGAAGACGGTGTAGGCCTCGTCGAGCACCACCAGCCCTTCGGCCGCCTCGATCACCGCGCGCACGCGGTCGACCGAGAACAGATTGCCGGTCGGGTTGTTCGGCAGCGCCAGGAA
Source organism: uncultured Verrucomicrobiaceae bacterium (assembly GCA_964515735.1). Taxonomy (GTDB): domain Bacteria; phylum Pseudomonadota; class Gammaproteobacteria; order Pseudomonadales; family CAMLJR01; genus CAMLJR01. The sequence continues at coordinate 41,735 of CAZEVP010000008.1, forward strand.
GATCAGCGCCGGCTGGTGCTGCTGGATCGCCGCCAGCATGGCGTCGAGGTCGAGATCGAAGTTGGCGTCGAGCGGCACGCCGATGTAATCCATCGCCGTGAAGGTGGCGATCATCCGGTACATGACGAAGCCCGGCTCCGGCGCCAGCACGCAGCGGCCACGGCCGGCGACCAGCAGCGCCAGCATCTGGATGATCTCGTCGGAACCGTTGCCGAGCAGCAGATCGAAGCCGGCCGGCACCCCCATCTCACGACGCAGACCGTCGCGAACCTCCGGTGCCTGCGGATCGGGATAGCGGTTCAGTTGCGCGCCCTGCAGCAGCTGCAACCACTCGCCGACCATCTCGTCGGGCCAACCGTAGGGGTTCTCCATCGCGTCGAGCTTGACCATGCCGGTCGCCGGCGGCACGTGGTAGGCGTGCAGCGCGCGGATCTCGGGGCGAACCCACTGCTGGATACGGGCGGCGATACGGTCACTGCTCACGATGTTTCTCTCCGTCGATCCGGTATTCGGCCGAGCGCGCGTGCGCGGTCAGCGACTCGCCGCGCGCCAGCACCGAGGCGATGCGGCCGAGGTCGGAGGCGCCGCGCGGCGAACAGTGGATGATCGAACTGCGCTTCTGGAAGTCGTAAACGCCGAGCGGCGACGAGAAGCGCGCGGTGCCCGAGGTTGGCAGTACGTGGTTGGGGCCGGCGCAGTAGTCGCCGATAGCCTCAGGCGTATGCCGCCCCATGAAGATGGCGCCGGCGTGGCGGATCTGCGGCAGCAGCGCATCGGGATCGGCGACCGAGAGTTCGAGGTGTTCGGGCGCCATCCGGTTGCAGACCTCGACCGCCTGCGCCATGTCGCGCACTTTGACCAGCGCGCCGCGACCGTTGATCGACGCGCTGGCGATGGCGCTGCGCTCCAGCGTCGGCAGCAGTTTGCGCAGGCTCGCTTCGACGGCATCGAGAAACGCGGCGTCGGGCGAGACCAGCACCGACTGCGCGTCCTCGTCGTGCTCGGCCTGCGACAGCAGGTCCATCGCGATCCAGTCCGGATCGGTGGCACCGTCGCAGATCACCATGATCTCGGACGGGCCAGCCACCATGTCGAGGCCGACCTGACCGAACACCTGACGCTTGGCGGTGGCGACGTAGATGTTGCCGGGGCCGACGATCTTGTCGACGCGCGGCACGCTGTCGGTGCCGTAGGCGAGCGCGGCGACGGCCTGCGCGCCGCCGCTCGTGAAGACGCGATCGACGCCGGCGATGGCGGCGGCGGCCAGCACCAGCTCGGACAGTTCGCCGCCCGGCGCCGGTACCACCATCACCACTTCCGGCACGCCGGCGACCTTGGCCGGAATCGCGTTCATCAATACCGACGACGGGTACGACGCCTTGCCACCCGGCACGTAGAGGCCGACGCGGTCGAGCGGCGTGATCTGCTGGCCGAGCACAGTGCCGTCGGCCTCGGTGTAGCGCCACGAATCCTGCTTCTGGTGCTCGTGATAACTGCGCACGCGCGCTGCCGCCGCTTCCAGTGCCGCACGCTCGGTCGCACCGATCTGCGCCAGCGCCTGCTGCAGCCGATCCCTGGAGAGTTCGAGCTGCGCGACACTGCTTGCATCGCGACGATCGAAACGGTTGGTGTATTCGAGCAGCGCCGCATCGCCGCGCGTGCGGATGTCGGCGACGATCTTCCCGACCGTCGCCTGCACGTCGCCGTCAGAGACGGATTCCCACGCCAGCAGCTTGTCGAACTCGGCGTTGAATCCGGGCTGCGTGGCATCGAGACGGCGTGGTTTCACATCAGTGCTCATACCGCCTCCTTCACCTGACGCTGCTCGACCGCGGTGCGCAGCTTGTCGATCACCGCCTGCACCTGCGCGTGCTTGCACTTCATCGCGGCGCGGTTGACGACCAGACGCGAACTGACCTCGGCGATCAGGTCGAGCGGTTCAAGGCCGTTGGCGCGCAGCGTGTTGCCGGTGTCGACGATGTCGACGATCAGGTCGGCCAGATCCATCAGCGGCGCCAGTTCCATCGCGCCGTAGAGCTTGATGATGTCGGCCTGAATGCCGCGCTCGGCGAAGTGGCGGCGGGCGATGTTGACGAACTTGGTAGCGACGCGCAGCCGCGCGCGCGGCAGTGTCCGCCCCTTCATGCCGGCGGTCATCAGCCGGCAGCGGGCGATGCCGAGGTCGAGCGGTTCGTACAGGTCGGCGCCACCGGCCTCCAGCAGCATGTCCTTGCCGGAGACGCCGATGTCGGCGGCGCCGAGGCGAACGTAGGTCGGCACGTCGGAGCCGCGCAGCACGACCAGACGCACCCGCGGATCGGTGGTGTCGAAGATCAGCTTGCGGCTGCTGGAAATATCCTCGAGCGGCGCGATGCCGGCCTGCGCGAACAGCGGCAGCGTCTCTTTCAGGATGCGGCCCTTGGTCAGGGCGATGGTCAACGTTTCCGACATGGGCAAAAAGCCTGTTTCAAAATCAACTCGGGCACATCGGGTGTACGTGCCAGCAGCCCATGCCGTGAAGGGCTCCAGCACCGGCGCAAGTACATCCCTGTAGCCTGCGTCGGAGACGTCCTGTCTCCGACGCTGCTGGAGCCCTTCACGGCACGCGCTGCTTCCCGCGAAGTGCCAATTTCACAACACCATCATCGGTGCCTGCTGGCTATTGACCGATTCTCCGAATATCGGCCCCGAGCGCCTGCAGCTTCTCCTCGATGCACTCGTAGCCGCGGTCGATATGGTAGATGCGGTCGATCACCGTCTCACCGCTGGCGGCGAGCCCGGCGATCACCAGCGCCGCCGACGCGCGCAGATCGGAGGCCATCACCGGCGCCCCTTTAAGGTGGTCGACGCCGGTGATGAACGCGGTGTTGTGCTCGATGGTGATCTGCGCCCCCATCCGGTTCATCTCGTGCGCCTGCAGATGGCGGTTCTCGAAGATGGTCTCGATGACGTGCGAGGTGCCTTCGGCGACCGCGTTCAGCGCGGTGAACTGCGCCTGCATGTCGGTCGGGAACGCCGGGTGCGGCGCGGTGCGGATGTTGACGCCGCGCGGCCGCCGGCCCTCCATGTCGAGTTCGATCCAGTCGTCGCCGACATTGAGCCGCGCGCCGGCCTCGGTCAGTTTGGCCAGCACCGCGTCGAGCGTGTGCGGGCAGGTGTCGCGCACCCTGACGCTGCCGCGCGTCGCCGCCGCCGCGACCAGGAAGGTGCCGGTCTCGATCCGGTCCGGCATCACCGAATAGTCGCAGCCGTGCAGTTTTTCCACGCCATCGATGACGATGGTGTCACTGCCGTGGCCCTCGATGCGCGCGCCCATCGCGATCAGACAGTTGGCCAGGTCGATGATCTCCGGCTCGCGCGCGGCGTTCTCGATGACGGTGCGGCCGTCGGCCAGCGCCGCCGCCATCAGCAGGTTCTCGGTGCCGCCGACGGTGACGGTGTCGAAGAAGATGCGCGCGCCCTTCAGGCGGCCGTCGACGCGCGCATTGATGTAGCCGCCGTCGACCTCGATGATCGCCCCCATCGCCTCCAGCCCGCGCAGGTGCAGGTCGACCGGCCGGCTGCCGATCGCGCAGCCGCCGGGGAACGAGACGCGCGCCTCGCCGAAGTGGGCCAGCATCGGCCCCAGCACCAGCACCGAGGCGCGCATCGTCCGCACCAGCTCATAGGGCGCGGTGAATTCGCGGATGGTGCCAGCGTTGACCTCGACCGACAGGTTCTGGTCGATGGTGACGTCGACCCCCATGCTGCGCAGCAGCGACACCATCGTGGTGATGTCGTCGAGGTGCGGCACGTTGCGGATCGTCACCGGCTCGGCCGACAGCAGCGTCGCCGCCAGGATCGGCAGCGCGGCGTTCTTGGCGCCGGAGATGCGGATCTCGCCGCGGAGCGGCGTGCCGCCGCGGATCACCAGCTTGTTCATTCAGGCTCCTGGGCCGGAAACGGGAGGCGGGAAACGGGAAGTGCCGGGGCGTCCGTGCTCACCGCGCCTGCTGCTGCGCCCGCTCGGCACGGGTCAGCGTCTTCATGTTGATCGCGTGCACGGCGCCGCTGGCGATCTCGTCGCGCAGCGCGCCGTAGACCAGCTGCTGCTTCTTGACCGGCGACAGCCCGGCGAAGATGTCGCCAACCACCAGCAGGTCGAAATGGCGGCCGTCGCCGGCGACCTCGACATCGCAGTCTTCGAGACGGCTCAGCAGCAGCGCTTTGACCTCGGCGGGTTCCATCGGAACGACTCCTCACAGCGAAACGGACAGACTGGAACGGGGCGCGGACGGCGGAAAAGGCACGGGCACGGCCCCGGACAGGGCCGGCCATTCTACGGAAGGGGGGGCGCTAATGGCGAGCGTCGGCGACGATCAGCGTCTCCAGCCCACTGACGTGGACGATCGACGCCATCTGCTCCGGCAGGTTGGTGAACGCCAGCCGCTTGCCGGCGGCGCTGGCGACGCGCAGCCAGTCGAGCAGCAGCGCGACACCGGCGCTGCTGCTGTATTCGACGGCGCCGAGATCGACGTGGCAGCTGGCCGGGGCGGCCCCGTTCAGCCAGTCGAGGCCACCGCGGTGCAGCGCCAGCACGCTGTCGGCATCGAGCCGGCCGGCGACCCGCAGCGTGTCGCCGTCTATCGTCAGCGAGGCCGGGGCGGCCACGTCAGCCCGCCTTGCCATTGTTGTTGGCCACCGCGTCGGGCTCGACACGCCAGGTGTCGATGACGCGGTCGATGTCGTTGCGGTTCTGCTGCATCGAGCTGGAGAACTGGTTGCGGTAGGTCTGGCCGAGGTTGATGCCCTCGACGATGACGTTGCGCACCAGCCAGTTGCCGGCACGGTCCTGCTTCATCGTGTACTGCACGACGTAGGGCTGACTGGCGTCGCCGTGGATCAGCTGCCGGACCGTCACCGAACCGCCGGCGCCGGGCTTGCCCGGCAGCGTCTCGATGCGCTGGCCGTTGAACTGGAACAGCCCCTTGGCATAGGTGTCGATGACGCCGCGCTTGAAGGTGGCGGTGAAGCGCTCGACCTGGGCGCGGAATTCGGCGCGCTCGGCGTCGCTCTTCAGCGAGCTGTAGCGCTGGGCGCTGGCGTGGCGCCCCATGACGCCGCGCGCGAAGCCGTCGAAATCGACCGCCGGCGTCATCGCCGCCTCGATGCGCTGGTGGAAACGCTCCGGCTCGCGCTCGTAGCCGGAGCGCTCCTCGTTGACGATGGTCAGCACCTGTTCGGTAGTCTGCTGCACCACCTGATACGGGTCGGACGCGGCCACCGCCTGCAGCGCCAACGCCGCCAGCAGCAGACCGCACAGATTGCGCAACGCTTTCATCGAACCTTTCCTCTCAACGACAGCCATCGGCATCTCAATCCTTGCCGAGGCTGGTCATGAACTTGCCGATCAGATCCTCGAGGTTCAACGCCGACTGCGTGTCCTCGATCTCGTCACCGTTGCCGAGCATCTCCTCGTCGCCGCCGACGGCGATGGCGACGAACTTCTCGCCGAGCACCCCCTGCGTCTTGACCGCCGCGTAGCTGTCGCGGGTCAGGTAGTCGACGCGCTTGTCGATCGCCATCTCGACCACGGCGCGGGTGTCAGCCGGGTCGATGCGGATGTTGGTGACGCGGCCGATGACGACGCCGGCCATCGTCACCTTGGCGCGCGCGCCGAGGCCCGAGACGTCGTCGAAACGGGCCGACAGTTTGTAGGTCTCGCGGTTGTTGTCGGCGATATTGAGGCCGCTGACCTGAATGCCGAGGAACGCCAGCGCGAGGATGCCGGCCAGCATGAAGGCACCGACTCCGATTTCAACGGTACGCAAACGCATCAATCGACTCCGAACATGACTGCAGTGAGCAGGAAATCCATCCCGAGAATGGCCAGCGACGAGTAGACCACGGTGCGCGTCGTCGCCGCGCTGATCCCCTCCGAGGTCGGCATCGCGTCGTAGCCCTGGAACACGGCGATCCAGGTGACGACGATGCCGAACACCAGCGACTTGATCAGGCCGTTGACGATGTCCTCGCGGAACTCGACGGCGCTCTGCATGTTGGCCCAGAACGAGCCGGCATCGACGCCGAGCCAGTCGACGCCGACCGCCACCGCGCCCCAGATCGCCACCACGTTGAAGATCTGCGCCAGCACCGGCATGGCGATGATGCCGGCCCACAGCCGCGGCCGCACCACGCGCCGCAGCGGGTCGACGCCGATCATCTCCATCGACGCCAGCTGCTCGGTCGCCTTCATCAGGCCGATCTCGGCGGTCAGCGCCGAGCCGGCGCGACCGGCGAACAGCAGCGCGGCGACCACCGGCCCGAGTTCGCGGATCAGCGCCAGCGACACCAGCTGGCCGAGCGCCTGATCGGCGCCGAAGCGCACCAGCACCGTGTAGCCCTGCAGCGCCAGCACCATGCCGATGAAGGCGCCCGAGACGCAGATGATCACCAGCGAGTAGACGCCGACGAACCAGAGCTGCTTGATCAGCAGCCGCGGGCCGTTGCGCAGGTCGGGCGGGCTGACCAGCGCCATCCACAGCAAACGGCCGGCGCGGCCGAGCACTTCGAGTATGCCGAGGCCGGAGGCGCCGAGACGGGCGAGCCAGTCGATCACGCCGCACCTCCCGCCGCGCCGCCGAGACCGAGATCGCTGCGGAAATCGACCGCCGGGTAGTGGAACGGCACCGGGCCGTCCGGCAGGCCGTGGATGAACTGCTTCACCTTCGGCTCCTCGCTCGACAGCATCTCGGCCGGCGTGCCGCTGCCGACCACCTTGCCGTCGGCGATCAGGTAGATGTAGTCGGCGATGGCGGCGGTCTCGTGCACGTCGTGCGAGACGATGATCGAGGTCAGCCCGAGCGCGTCGTTGAGGCGCTTGATCAGCTGCGCCAGCATCCCCATCGTGATCGGGTCCTGCCCGGCGAACGGCTCGTCGTACATGATCAGCTGCGGGTCGAGCACGATCGCCCGCGCCAGCGCCGCGCGCCGCCCCATGCCGCCAGAGAGCTCGCTCGGCATCAGGTCGCGCGCGCCGCGCAGGCCGACCGCCTGCAGCTTCATCGTCACCAGGTCGCGGATGAACGACTCCGGCAGCCGGGTGTGCACGCGCAGCGGGAAGGCGACGTTCTCGTAGACGCTGAGATCGGTGAACAGCGCGCCGCTCTGGAACAGCATCCCCATCTTGCGGCGCACGGCGAACAGCTCGGCGCGCGACAGCTTCGCGATGTCGGCACCGTCGATGTGGACGCTGCCGCGCTCGGGCTCCAGCTGGCCGCCGATCAGCCGCAGCAGCGTGGTCTTGCCGGTGCCGCTCGGGCCCATGACGGCGGTGATGCGGCCGCGCCGGATCGACAGGTCGACGCCGTCGAAAATGACCCGCTTGCCGCGCCGGAAGGCGAGATCGCGTACGTCGATCAGGCTGTCGTGAGCGTCGTTCACGTTGTCGTCGGGCGCCGGTGGCGTCATCCGCTGCGCTTCCTCTTGCCGTCGGGCGGAAAACAAAGGCGCGCATGATAGCCCGAAACCGCTTGGCGCCCGCAAACCCGCCGGCGCGCCATTTCGCGTCCGGTCAGCTTCGCGACAGCTTCAGTGCCGGAGCCGCGCTGTTCAGGCCGACGGCCGCCACGTATCATTCCCCGCTTCCGAAATCGCCCGGCCGGACCGCCCCCACTCTCCGATGAGCCGCATCTCCTTCACCGACTCGGCGCGCCGCACCATCGCCATGGAGCGCGACGCCGTCGACGCCCTGTCGGCACGCATCGGCGCCGACTTCGAGCGCGCCTGCCAGATCCTGCTCGGCTGTCGCGGCCGCGTCGTCGTCACCGGCATGGGCAAGTCCGGCCACATCGGCACCAAGATCGCGGCGACGCTGGCCAGCACCGGCACGCCGGCGCTGTTCGTGCACCCGGCCGAGGCCAGCCACGGCGACATGGGCATGATCACGGCGCAGGACGCCGTCATCGCCCTCTCCAACTCCGGCAGCACCGCCGAGGTGGTGACGATGCTGCCGCTGCTGAAACGGCTCGAAGTGCCGCTGGTCAGCATGACCGGCAAGCCCGACTCGGTGCTGGCGCGCGCCGCCGAGGTCAACCTCGACGTCGGCGTCGACACCGAGGCCTGCCCGCTGAACCTGGCGCCGACCTCGTCGACCACGGCGGCGCTGGTGATGGGCGACGCACTGGCGATCGCGCTGCTGGAAGCGCGCGGCTTCTCCGCCGAGGATTTCGCCTTCTCGCACCCCGGTGGCGCGCTCGGCCGCAAGCTGCTGCTGAAGATCGAGGACGTGATGCGCAGTGGCGACGACGTGCCGCGCGTGCCGCCCGAGCTGCCGCTGGCGCAGGCGCTGCTGGTGATCAGCCAGCGCGGCCTCGGCATGACCACGGTGATCGACCCGGACGGCAAACTGCTCGGCATCTTCACCGACGGCGACCTGCGCCGCACCATCGACCACGGCATCGACATCCACGCCACACCGATCGGCGACGTCATGACCCGCCACAGCAAGACCGCCCGCGCCGGCATGCTGGCGGCCGAGGCGCTGGCGATCATGGACAACTTCAAGATCAGCGCGCTGACCGTCGTCGACGACGACAACCGCCCGGTCGGCGCGCTGCACCTGCACGATCTGCTGCGCGCCGGCGTCGCCTGAGCCGCGGCGTGCGAGACCCCCGACCATGACCGACTCTCCGCAGCCCCACCCGAACGCCCGCCTCGTGCGCCTGCTGGTGCTCGACGTCGACGGCGTGCTGACCGACGGCCACCTCTGGTTCGGCAACAGCGGCGAGGAGCTGAAGGCGTTCGACATCCAGGACGGCCTCGGCATCAAGCTGCTGGCGCGCGGCGGCATCGCCACCGCCATCATCACCGGCCGCCGCTCGGCGCTGGTGGCGCGGCGCGCGCAGGAGCTCGGCATCCAACATTTATTGCAAGGGCGCGAGGACAAACAGGAGGCGCTGATCGAACTGTGCGCCGACCTCGGTCTGAACCCGGCCGAGACCGCCTACATGGGCGATGACCTGCCCGACCTCGGCGCCATCCGCGCCGCCGGCTTCGGCATCGCACCGGCCAACGCCCACGCCTTCGTCGCCCGCCACGCCGACCACCGCACCGAGCGTCGCGGCGGCCACGGCGCCGTGCGCGAGGCGTGCGAGCTGATCCTGGCCAGCCAGGGCAAGCTCGACGCGCTGCTCGACAGTTATCTTTGAAGCCGCCGGTGACGGACCGACCGTGAACCTGCATCTCGACTACAAGCGCTTCACGCTGCAGATCGGCCTGGCCGGCTTCGCGCTGATGGTCGGCTACCTGACGCTGTTCTGGGAGGGCAGCCAGACCGTGCTGCTGCGCGATGCGCAGGACAACCCGGTCGACTTCTACGCCGAGCGGCTCAGCGGCCAGCGTTTCGACCCGCAGGGCCGGCTGCTGCAGACGCTGACGGCGGAGCGGATGACGCACTACCGCGCCAGCGACGAGGCGCTGCTGATCGAGCCGCGCTTCATGTCGATCGGCAGCGACGGTCGCCGCTGGCACAGCGAGGCGCGCGAGGCGACGCTGTTCGGCGAAGAGCGGGTGCTGCTGCGGCGCGATGTCCTGATCAACGAGATCGGCGGCGCGGCGCGCCTGACCACCGAGCGGCTGACCTGGTATCCGCCGGGCCAGCGCGTCGAGACCGACGCCCCGGTGCGGCTGGTCGACACCGGCCACACGCTGCGCGGCGTCGGCCTGCGCGCCGATCTGGAACGACAGCGCAGCGAGCTGCTGCACAGAGTGGAGGGTCTGCATGAACTGCGGTAATGGCGCCACGCGCCGCCCGGCCGCCCCGCGAGCGGCGCTCGCCGGCGTGCTGCTGGCCGGCTGCCTGTTCGCCGGCATTGCCGGCGCACTGCCGGAGGATCGCAGCCAGCCGATCCGGGTGACGGCCGACAGCGCCGTGCAACAGGCCGGCACGGTCACTTACAAAGGCGCCGTCGTCATCGTGCAGGGCACGCTGAAGATCGAGGCCGACCGGGTCACGGTCGACCACGTCGACGGCCGCGTGCAGAAGATGACCGCGATCGGCCAGCCGGCGCGGCTGCAGCAGCAGCCGGAACCCGGCGGCGGGCTGGTTCGCGCCCGCGCCGAGACGATCATCTACTTCCAGAGCGAGAACCGCGCCGAGCTGCTGCGCTCGGCACAGGTCGAGCGCGACGGCTCCACCGTCAACGGCGACCGTATCGAGTACCAGATCGACAGCGAGACGGTGCGCGCGCAGGGCGGCCAGCAGGGTGGTGGCCGCGTCGAGATGGTGCTGCAGCCGGAGCGCCCGGCCGACGCCGCGCCGGCCCCGAGCGACGACGGGGAGACGCGCTGATGCGCACGCTGCGGGCGCTGAACCTGGCCAAGTCCTACAAGGGGCGCGCCGTGGTCAGGGATGTGTCGCTGGAGCTGTCGAGCGGCCAGGTGGTCGGCCTGCTCGGCCCCAACGGCGCCGGCAAGACCACCTGCTTCTACATGATCGTCGGCATCGTCGCCTCTGACCGCGGCCAGATCCTGCTCGACGACCGCGACATCACCGGCCTGCCGCTGCACGGCCGCGCCCGCGCCGGCCTCGGCTACCTGCCGCAGGAGGCGTCGGTGTTCCGCAAGCTCAGCGTCGCCGACAACATCCTGGCGATCCTCGAGACGCGCCAGGGGCTCGACCGCCGGCAGCGACGCGAGCGCATGGAGGAGCTGCTGCAGGAGTTCCACCTGACCCACATCCGCGACACCCCCGGCATGGCGCTGTCCGGCGGCGAGCGGCGCCGCGTCGAGATCGCCCGCGCGCTGGCGGTCGACCCCGCCTTCATCCTGCTCGACGAGCCGTTCGCCGGCGTCGACCCGATCTCGGTCAGCGACATCAAGGAGATCATCCGCCACCTGCGCGACAAGGGGATCGGCGTGCTGATCACCGACCACAACGTGCGCGAGACGCTGGATATCTGCGAAAAGGCCTACATCGTCGGCGAAGGACACATCATCGCCGCCGGCGATGCCGACACCGTGCTGAACGACGCCAAGGTTCGCGAGACCTATCTCGGCCACCACTTCCGGCTCTGACCGACGCCCGCTTCGCACGCCGTTGCGGTGTGCGGAACGCGCGACTACACTCCCTTCGTCACGCTGCTTTATGCAGTTTTCGTTCCATCGGGCAGCCGTTCGCCCGATGGCGCACGCCGCCGTTCTCCGCCAGCGCTGCATCGCCTCCCTCCGGCGGCCGCAAGGCCGGAATGGTCGCGTTACCCCGGACCGGTCGCAGGAAGAAGTCGCCGTTATGAAACAGTCGCTCCAGCTCAAGCTCGGCCAGCAGCTCACGATGACGCCGCAGCTGCAGCAGGCGATCAAGCTGCTGCAGCTGTCGACGCTCGATCTGCAGCAGGAGATCCAGAGCGCGCTCGACTCCAACCCGATGCTGGAGGTCGGCGAGGAGGACGAGGGCGAGCCGGCGCTGCCGGTGGCCGACTTCGCGCCGGCCGAGCGCAGCAGCGAGGAGCCGATCGGCGGTGGCGACGGCGGCGACTGGGACGAGACCATCCCCGACGAACTGCCGGTCGACACGCGCTGGGACGACGTCTACCAGACCAGCGGCACGGTCAGCGGCAGCGGCAGTGCCGACGACGATGGCGACTACGACTTCGAATCGCGCAACAGCGCCGGCGAGTCGCTGCAGGACCACCTGCTGTGGCAGCTGAACCTGACCCGCATGTCCGACACCGACCGGCTGATCGCAATGGCCATCGTCGACGCCATCGACGACATCGGCCGGCTGACGCTCGCCCCGGAAGAGATCCTCGACGGCATGCCGCCGGAGACCGGCATCGAGCTCGACGAAGTGATCGCCGTGCTGCACCAGATCCAGCAGTTCGACCCGCCCGGCGTCGGCGGCCGCGACCTGCGCGAATGCCTGCTGATCCAGCTCAACCAACTGGCGTCGGAGACACCGTGGCTGAAGGAGGCGAAGCTGGTCGTCGACCGCCACATCCAGTTGCTCGGCAGCCGCGACTACGCGCAGCTGATGCGCCGCACCCGGCTCAAGGAGAACGAGCTGCGCGACGTGTTGCAGCTGATCCAGCAGCTGAACCCGAACCCGGGCGAGGTGATCACCGCCAGCACCGCCGAATATGTCGTGCCCGACGTGTTCGTGCGCAAGCTGAAGGGGCGCTGGACCGTCGAGCTGAACCCGGACATCGCGCCGCGCCTGCGCATCAACGCCAACTACGCCTCGCTGGTGCGGCGCGCCGACTCCAGCGCCGACAACGCCTACCTGCGCGACAACCTGCAGGAGGCGCGCTGGTTCCTGAAGAGCCTGCAGAGCCGCAACGAGACGCTGCTGAAGGTGGCGACCCGTATCGTCGAACACCAGCGCGGCTTCTTCGAGTACGGCGAGGAGGCGATGAAACCGCTGGTGCTGCACGACATCGCCGAGGCGGTCGGCATGCACGAGTCGACCATCTCGCGCGTCACCACGCAGAAGTACATGCACACGCCGCGCGGCATCTTCGAGCTGAAATACTTCTTCTCCAGCCACGTCTCCACCGAATCCGGCGGCGAATGCTCGTCGACGGCGATCCGCGCGCTGATCCGCAAACTGATCGCCGCCGAGAACCCGCGCAAGCCGCTCAGCGACAGCAAGATCACCGATCTGCTGGCCGAGCAGGGCATCGTCGTCGCCCGCCGCACCATTGCCAAATACCGCGAGGCGATGAACATCGCCCCCTCCAACGAGCGCAAGCGGCTGGTGTGACCGGCCCCGACCCCGGGGTTACAATGCCCGGCCGCCACGCCGGCACCCGAAGGCCGGCGCGGTCAAAGAATCCTGACTGGGGATGAGCTACAGTGACCTGCAGGCGCACCGATTCCGCGCAACTCTGGCGGTCTTCGGGCCGCGCCCCGTGAAACAGAACGATTTCCGGCGCAAAACGGTCTCAGCGCCTGTCGGCACGCCGGAACCCGCCCTGTTTCAACGACCGATCCCGTTCCAAAGACTGTAAGGAGCGTTCCATGCAAATCACCGTCAGTGGCCACCATGTCGACATCACCCCCGCCCTGCGCGACTACGTCAACAGCAAGCTCTCCAGGCTGCAGCGTCACTTCGACAACATCACCAACACGGTGGTGACGCTGACCGTCGAGAAGCTGGTGCAGAAAGCGGAGGCCACCGTGCATGTCGCCGGTGCCGACCTGTTCGCCGCCAGTGAGTCCGAGGACATGTACGCCGCCATCGATGCGCTCGCCGACAAGCTCGACCGCCAGATCATCAAGCACAAAGAGAAAGTGAAAGGGCACTGAGCCCCCCGTTCCGGCGCCCGTTGCGGGCGCCGCCTCACACCACTCCCCGCCCCTCCCCGGACATCATGCAACTCGACGCCATCCTGACCCCGGCCCGCACCCTCTGCCGCATCTCCGCCAGCAGCAAGAAGCGGGTGCTGGAGACCGCGGCCCAGCTCATCTGCCAGGACCTGCCGGGCTTCGACGCCAACATGCTATTCGGCAACCTGGTGGCGCGCGAGCGCCTCGGCAGCACCGGCCTCGGCCAGGGCATCGCCATTCCGCACTGCCGCCTGAAGGATCTCGACCGCGTCGTCGGCAGCCTGATCACGCTGGAGCAGCCGATCGATTTCGAGTCGATCGACGACAGGCCGGTCGATATCCTGTTCGTATTGATCGTGCCCGACGAGGCGACACAGGAGCACCTGAACACGCTGGCGGCGCTGGCCGAGCTGTTCAACCAGAGCGAATTCTGCGTGCAGCTGCGCGCGGCGCGCGACGCCGGACAGCTCTACGACGCGGCGCTCTCCTTCGCCGCCGGACACTGAACCCCGCACCGCCAACGACCGCAGGAGGTCGCGCATGGCAGACGCTCCGACACCCGCATCGACACCGATGCAGCTGGTGATCATCAGCGGCCGCTCCGGCTCCGGCAAAAGTACCGCGCTGCATCTGCTGGAAGATGAAGGCTTCTACTGCATCGACAACCTGCCGGTGTCGCTGCTGCCGGAGCTGGTGACGCAGCTGCGCCGGGAACCGGCCGGCGACAGCGGCCGCGTCGCCGTCTGCGTCGATGCGCGCAACGCCTCGCGCGACCTGTCGCGCTTCCAGGAGCTGCTGCGGAAACTGCCGGACGATGTCGGCGTCGATGTCGTCTATCTCGATGCCGACGACCACACGCTGATCAAGCGCTTCTCCGAGACCCGCCGCCGCCACCCGCTCAGCGACGAGCGCACCGCGCTCGGCGAGGCGATCGCGCGCGAGCGCACGCTGCTCGAACCGATCGCGATGTCGGCCAGCCTGAAGATCGACACCAGCGCGCTGAACGTGCACGAACTGCGCTCGACGATGCGGGCGCGGCTGCTCGGCCGCGGCGCCGCGCGGCTGTCGCTGCTGTTCGTCTCGTTCGGTTACAAGCGCGGCATCCCGGTCGATTCGGACCTGGTGTTCGACCTGCGGGTACTGCCGAACCCGCACTGGCAGGCGGCATTGCGGCCGCTGACCGGGCGCGACCGGGAGGTGATCGAATTTCTGGAGATACAGCCGGAAGTCGACGAAATGTTCGTCGACATCTACACGATGCTGCACAAATGGCTGCCGCGGTTCGTCGCCGGCAACCGCAGCTATATTACCGTTTCGCTCGGTTGCACCGGCGGACAACATCGCTCAGTATATATGGCCGAACGCCTCGCCAAGGCGTTTCTCCCTGAATATAAAGACGTGCAGATCAGACACCGGGAGCTGGTTTCCTGAACTCCTGCACCACCCGGCTGCTTGTCATGATTTCGACCCCCATCACCATCATCAACAAACTGGGCCTGCACGCGCGCGCGGCGGCCAAGCTGGTTTCCGTCGCCACCCGCTACCCCTGCGAGATTCGCATCAATGCCAACGGCCGCAGCGTCGACGCCAAGAGCATCATGTCGGTGATGATGCTGGCCGCCGGCAAGGGCACCGAGCTGGAGCTGCAGTTCGACGGCAAGCAGGAAGCCGACGCCGCCGCCGCGGTGACCGCGCTGATCAGCAACCGCTTCGACGAGGCGGAGTAGATTCGATGCGCCCGCGCGATGATTCCCGACCGTTCGACGATGAGGATGAACGCCCCAGCCGCTCCGCCTTCAAGCGCGAGGCGCAGGCGCTGCAGGAACTCGGCGAGGCGATCGTCGACCTGACCGACGGCGAGCTGGCGACACTGCCGCTCGAGGGCGATCTCGCCGACGCCATCGCGCAGGCGCGCCGGCTGAAAGAGAGCGCGAAGACGCGCGAAGGTTTCCGCCGCCAGCTGCAGTACATCGGCAAGCTGATGCGCAAGACCGACACCGACGCGCTGCGCGTCGCCTACGACGAGCTGCAACAGGGCCGTCAGCAGCGCAACCAGCAGTTCCACCGTCTCGAAAAACTGCGCGACACGCTGGTCGTCGAAGGTGTCGGTGCGATGGAACAGGTGCTGGAGCGCTACCCCGACGCCGATCGCCAGCATCTGCGCCAGCTGATCACCGCCGCGGTCAAGGAGCGCGACGCCAGCCAGCCGCCGGCCGCCGCGCGCAAGCTGTTCCGTTATCTGCGCGACCTGGCAGAACTCTGAACGACACGTTCACGACAACCGGCACAGTGCCGCAGCAGCCCTCATCTCACGGAAGCCCCTCACACCATGGATAACCGTGCCCTCCTGAGCAAAGCCCAGGGGCTGCTGAACCAGAATCAGGCGCGGGCCGCCTGGCGGCTTCTCCGGGATCACGCGCCGTCGTCGCCGGATGCCGACCTTCTCTACTTTTGCGCCTTCGCCGCCACCCAGTGCGGCGAACTCGCCGATGCCCAACGCGCCCTCGATGCCTGTCTCGCTCTGGCGCCGCAACATCCGGGCGCCCATTTTCAGCGCGGCCTGCTGGCGCTGGACGAGGGCGATCACGCGCAGGCGCTGGTCGGTTTCCGGGAAGCCGCCCGCCACGCGCCCGGCTGGGGCGACGCGCACTACAACCTCGGCGTGGTACAGGCGGAGCTGGGCGATGGCGCCGCCGCCGAAGCCAGTTATCACGCCGCACTGCGCGCCTCGCCGACCATGGTGCAGGCGGCCAACAACCTGGCCAACCTGCTGCTGGCGCGCGGCGAACGCGCGCAGGCCATCGCACTGTTGCAACAGGCGGTGTCCCGCGCGCCGACCTTCGCCGAGGGCTGGTGTTCGCTCGGATACGCCTGTCTGACGACAAGGGAGCTGGACAAGGCCGCGCAGGCGTCGGAGAGAGCGCTGTCGCTGCGCGACCCGTTCCCGGCGGCGTGGGAAAACCTCGGTGAGATCCGCAGGCAGCAGGGGCGCCCGAACGACGCGCTGAAAGCCTTCGAACGCGCGCTCGCGCAGGACCCCGGCAATGAACGGCTGCAGTTCAAGATCGCGTCGCTGCGCGGCGAGAACCCGACGCGCCCGCCCGATGCCTACGTGCGGCAGCTGTTCGACGACATGGCCGGCGAATTCGACACGCACCTCGTCGATGAGCTCGGCTACCGCCTGCCGCGTGATCTGGAAACCCATCTGCAAGGTGTGCTGAATGGCCCCGCCAGCCTGGACGTGCTGGATCTCGGCTGCGGCACCGGTCTGGCCGGCGTTCACATCAAACCGTGGGCGAGACACCTGATCGGCGTGGATCTCTCACCGCGAATGCTGCAGGCCGCGCGCGAACGCGGCGTCTATGACGACCTGATCGAGGCGTCGCTGCAGGACGTGCTGGCGGCGGCGCAGGCGGCCAGCCGGGACCTGCTGATCGCCACCGACGTATTCGTGTACGTCGGCGATCTGGCCCCCGTGCTGCGGCAGGCGCACCGAACGCTGCGCCCCGGTGGATGCCTGCTGTTCTCCGTCGAGCGCTGCGACGACGAACTGGATTTCGTGCTGCGCCCGAGCGGCCGCTACGCCCATTCCAGTGCCACCCTGCGGCACTGGTGCGAAGCGGAAGGTTTCGCGATCGAGCGGGAGAGCGGGATTCCGTTGCGCAAGGAGGGCGACACGATGCTGGAAGGGCTGGTCGTGCGGGCGCGCCGGGTCTGAAGCCGGACGCTCGTGATCATTCAATGGCCCGGCCAGCGTCGTGGCCAACTCATCGAGATGATTTTTCCACCCGGGAATCCGGGTTACAGGGCTGTTCATGAAAGGTGATGGCGTCGCTGGCGACGTTGGAAATATGCGGTTGCGTGCCGGCGAACGGAATGTCGGCCCACTGCGGGCGGCAAGCAGATGGCTGCTAGACAGCTTGAAGCCGGGGCGCGGCAACGGCAGGCCCGGCACGTTGAGAAACATCCAGACGCTGCGGTTCCTGGCCGCGACCTGGGTCGCCATCTACCACATGCAGCCGCCGGTCACGCCGTTCACCTTCAACTGGGTACCGGAATCCCTGCGCGCTCTGGGTTTCGCCGGTGTCGATCTGTTCTTCGTCATCAGCGGGCTGATCATGGCCGAGGCCACGCGCACGCTGCCATCCGGCTCTCGCCCCGCGCTGCGCTTTCTCGGCCACCGCTTCGCGCGCATCTACAGCGGCTGGTGGCCTTTCTTCATCCTCTATCTAACGTTCTTCAGTCTGATGGGGTGGTTGCGTCCCCAGGTCGACCTGCTGGGTTCGCTTCTGCTCTGGCCGCAGGATCTGATGCTGTACCTGCTGCCGATCACCTGGACGCTCAGTTTCGAGCTCTATTTCTATGTCGTGGTCGCCCTGCTCATCGGATGGCGACGTCAGCACGCAGCTCCGGTGCTGGT
The DNA here is from genome assembly GCA_964515735.1 of uncultured Verrucomicrobiaceae bacterium. Taxonomy (GTDB): domain Bacteria; phylum Pseudomonadota; class Gammaproteobacteria; order Pseudomonadales; family CAMLJR01; genus CAMLJR01. The sequence goes on from CAZEVP010000008.1 coordinate 59,460, forward strand.
GGTTTGCGGCCTCGTGATCATTGCCCTCAATGTCTGGTTCCACCACAACGAGCTGTACCTGCCGAAGAACGAGGCGAAAGCGAAAACCAGCCTGTTCGTGCCTTTCTACGCTTCACCACTGGTGCTGGAGTTCATCGCCGGGTTCCTGCTGGCGGAGTGGATGCATCGCCGGCCCGACCTGCGTCTGCGCTATTGGCTGGCTGGCGCGGTGTCGTTCGCTGCACTGGCCTTCTGGTATCAGTACCACATGCCGCTGTTCGACAGCGGCATGGCGGGCTTCTTCCACGCGTCCGAGCGCGCCGTGCTGGTGGGTGGGTTCGCCTGCTGCCTGACGGCGTGCGCCATGGTGCTGGAACGTCGCAAGTTCACTCCGCTGCGCCCGTTGCAGCTGCTGGGCGATGCGTCATACAGCATTTATCTGGCGCATATCCTCGTGTTCGGGGGTATCACCATGGCCTACTACAAGTTCCCGCTGCTGCAGCAGTTGTCGATGAGTGCGTGGGCGCTGCTGGCACTGACCATCACGTTGACGTTCTCGTGGGTCAACTATCAGTGGGTCGAACGCCCTCTGTATGCGTTCATCAGAAGAAGGATCGGCTAGCAGCCGCCCCAGCTTCGAACGATCACTCCGCGCCCGGCAACCCGAACCGCCGGTGACTCATCACCGGCATCGCCGCGCGCCAGCGCTGCAGCTGTGCCAGATCGATGTCGGCCGTCAGCGCCGCTTCGCCGAAACCGACTTCGGCCTTCACCGTACCCCAGCCGTCGACGATGACCGAGCCGCCCGAGGTGGCGCGCTTTTTCGTGTGCTGTCCGCCCTGATTGGCACCGATCAGCCAGCACTGCGTCTCGATCGCGCGGGCGCGCAGCAGCGGCAGCCAGTGCGCGAGGCCGGTCTGGCGCGTGAACGCCGACGGCACCGCGATCAGATCGGCGCCCTGCATCCGCAGCAGCGTGAACAGCTCGGCGAAGCGCAGGTCGTAGCAGACCGCGAGACCGAGATGACCGACCGGCGTCGGCACCACCACCGCGCGCGGCGTGCCAGGGCAGAACGTGTCCGACTCGCAGTAACGGCCCTGCGCGTCGCCGACTTCGACGTCGAACAGATGCGCCTTGTCGTAGCGCGCCACTTCGCGACCGGCGTCGTCGATGACGAGACAGGCCGCGCGCGGGCGCGGGTCGTCGGCCTCGGTCAAGGGCAGCGTGCCGCCGACCAGCCAGATGCCGTGGCGCGCCGCCTGCTCGGCCAGGAACGGCCGCACCCGCGCCAGCGTGCGATCGGCCTCGCGCGCGCCGAGCTCGCGCTGGGCGCTGCTGAGGAACAGCGCGAAGCTCTCCGGCAGCACCGCCAGCTTCGCGCCGTCGCCGGCGGCGCGCTCGATCAGCCGCGCGGCGGTGGCGAGGTTCGATTCGATATCGGCGCCAGAAATCATCTGCAGCGCGGCGATGCGCGGTGTGCTCATGGTTTGGCCTCCTGTGCCGCGCGCGGCGACTTGTCGCTGCCACCATCGCCGCGCGCATCGAAGATGTGGCTCATGGCGACCTGCGGATCGCGCCACGAACCGGAGATCGTGTAGACCGCGCTGGAGAAGCGGTCGACCTGGTCACCGAACACCTTGCTGGCGACGAACACGCCGGCCGCCACCGGCAGGCCGCCGGTCAGCGCGGCGATCCACGGCAGGTTGCCGGCCAGCGGCAGCGTCGCCGTCATCTGCATGTCGACCTGCTCGCTGTTCAGGTCGAGCACGCCGGCGAGGCGGAAGCGGCTCGACGGCCCGTTCACCGTCAGCGGCTGCGTCAGCTCGATCAGGCCGCCGTTCAGCGCGAAGCTGCCGTCGAAGCGGTCGAAGCTTATTCCTTTCTTGTAGAGGTCGGCGAAGTCGAGCTGCAGCCGCCGCAGCAGGTTGGCGACGTTGAAGATGCCGACCAGCTTGATCGCCCCCTCGGCGGAGGCGCCGGCGCTGAGCAGCTGGCCGTCGCGCAATGCCAGCGTCGCGGTGCCGTTCAGCCGTTTCAGCGCGTACTGGTCGGGGCGGCCGGCCCAGCTGACGCTGGCGTCGAGGCGCCCGCTCTCGGTGACGATGGCCGGCTCGATGCCCCAGCGCGCCAGCACCGAAGCGAGGTCGCCGACGCTGAGGCGGCCGTCGAACCAGGTGCGGTCACCGCCGTCGGTGCGCAGCCAGGTCAGCGTCGCCGGTTCATCGGCGCCGAAACGGAGCTCGCGGATGTCGGCGCGCAGCTGGCGCGCGGCAACACCTTCGCTGATCGGCCGCAGCGCGAAACCGAGCGAGCCCCACAGCTCGTCGCCGCGCCACAGCTCGTCGATCCTCAGGTCGACCGCCGGCAGCGTGCGCGGGTCGATGCCTGCCAGCGCCGTCGACGGCTCGCCGCTGCCATCCGGCGCCGGCAGCCGCAGCCGGCGCAGATGCAGCCGCCACGGCCCGTCGTCCGGCAATAGCACTTCGCCGTCGAAGCGATCGGCGCTGGCCTGCAGCAGCCAGCCGTCCGCCACGGCGCGGCCGGACAGCAGCAGGTCGCGCAGCGTCAGCGCACCGACCTGCAGCTCGGCCGAGCGCAGCCGGTCGATCTCGACGGCGAGCCCGCCGCTGCCGCCCAACAGCTCCGCCTGCAGCGGGCGCCAGTCGTCGAGCGACAGCGATGGCAGCGTGCCGGTGATCCGCAGCCGGCCGTCCGCCAGCTCACCGGCCGGCATCGCATCGCCGGCGCCGAGCCAGACCCGCCCGGCCGCCGGCAGCGTCGCGCCGGCCGGCCAGCGCAGCGCCACCGCGCCCCAGTCGCCGACGGTCGCGCGCAGCAGGCGTTCGCCGGCCAGCGCCATGTCGATCTGCAGCGGCAGTTCGTCGGCGGCACGCTTGGCATAGGGCGGCGGCAACTCGACCGCCACCCCGCGCAGCGACGAGCTGGCGCGCAGCCTGCCGCTCTCCGGCGCCAGATTGACCAGCACACGCAGGTCGGTCTCGCCCCGCAGCCGCCGCGCCACCACTTCCGGCAGCTGCGGCGTCAATCCGGCCAGCGCCAGCCGGCCGCGCACGTCGACCTCGATGGCGCCACTGCGATCGCTGTCGACCGTCGCCCGCAGCGGCTTGCCGAACAGCGCGCCGGTCAACCCCGGCGAGTGCAGCCCCTTGTCGGTGCGATAGGAGAGCGGCCCCCGCACCTGATCGATACGCAGGCCGAGCCGGTCGAGCCGCAGCCGGCCCGGGCCGAGATCGGCGTCGACCGCCACCTGCAGCGGCCGCGAACTGCCGATGCCGAGCCCGAGATCGAGCCGGAACTGTACCGGCCCCTGCCAGTGCCAGCCGTCGAGCTGGTCGCCGACGCGCGCGCGCAGCGGCGATTCGCGCAGCAGCCGCAGCAGGTCGTCGTCGCGCGCGCTGCCGCCGACGTCGACCGTCAGCCACAGGCCGCCGTTCGGATCGGGCGCCATCGCCACGCCGGCGTCGCTCAGCTCGATGGTGTCGAGCATCCGCGCGGCGACATCGGCGACCTGCAGCCGCGTGTCGTCGAGCCACAGCTGCGCCGTCAGTTCGCGCAGCGGCGGCCACTCCGGCTGGAACGCCAGCTCGCCGCCGCTGACGTCGAGGTGGAGCTGCACGGTGCGGTTGGCGCTGTCGCCCGGCCGCAGCGAGCCGCGATAGAGGAAGGCACCGCGCGGCAGCTCGCCGGCGACGACGGCGCGTTTCAGCCACGCCAGCAGGTCGTCGTCCAGCGTGTGCGGCAGGAAGGCGTCGCGGTACTGCGTATCCGAATCGCGCAGCGCCACCAGCAGGTCCATCCGCGAGGCGATCTCGCCCGGCGTGTGGGCCAGATCAAGCGACACCTGCGCCGTCGCCGAGCCGGCCTCGCCGCGCAGCGCGATGGCGCCGGAGCGCAGCTGCGTGCGGCCATCCGCGCTGTGCCAGCGCACGTCGGCGCGCGCCGTATCGAACCGCAGCGGGCCATCGAACACATGGGGAAAGGAGACGCTCGCATCGCGGCTGTCGAGCAGCGCGCGGCCGCCGTCGGCGCCGAGTTCGAGATAGCCATCGACGCCGCTCGCTCCCGGCGCCTCGTGCCACGGTTCGACGGCGACATCGCGCATCGTCGCCCGCAGCGCGAACTGCGACCGCTGCCCCGCCGCCAGCGGCAGCGACAGCTGCACGTCGGCCAGCGTGCCGGCCGGCGCCAGCGTCTGCAGCAGCTCGCGCTGCGCCTCCGGCAGCGCGTCGCCGGCCAGCAGTGCCTCGCGCAATGGCTTCAGCTCGACTGCCGGCAGCGCGAGCTGCAGCGGCGCCGGTGCATCGCCATCGGCGGTCATCTCGCGCCGCAGCCAGAGCTGCGGCAGCTGCAGCGCCGCGCCGCCCCAGCGCAGCGACAGCGCCGGCAGCCACAGCTGGTTCACTCCGTCGCGCCGTTCGAATTCGAAGCGGGCATCGATGTCGGTCAGCGGCGCCAGTTCGCGGCCGGTCAGTGCGGCCAGATCGATGGCCGGCGCGACGACGTGGCCGCGCGCGCTGAGCACGCCGTCGTCCCAGGTCAGCCAGGCGCGGCCGTCGATGCGGCCATGGCGCAGGTCGAGACCGAACGCCTTCGCCGCCGGCAGCAGCGCGGTCAGGTCGAGGTCGTCGAACTCGGTGTAGAGCCGGGCGAGGCTCTGCTGCGGCTGCCGCGGATCACCGTCGACTTCGAGCAGCGCCCGCAGCGGCGCGCCGGTCGTTTCAGAAGCCGCACCGGTAGTCTCAGAAGCCGCGCCGGTCATTTCAGAAGGCGCGCCGGTAGCGCCGGCTACCTCCGGCTCCGACACTCCGGCATCGACCCGCGCGTCGAGCGCCAGCCGGCGGAAGCTGCCGCTGCGCTCCAGCCGCAGGTCGCCCCGCAGCCGCGCGCGATCGCCATCGAACAGGTGCACGTCGATGTCGGTCTCGGCGAGGCGGGCACGGCGCATCGCCAGCAGCAGCGACAGTGCGTCGAAACCGCCCTCGGGCGCGGCCGTGGCACCGCGCAGCCGCCACCGCCCCGGCGCCGCCTCCTCCAGCGTGAAGTGCACGCCGCGCCCCTCGACGCGGTGAAACACCGGCGCCCGCTCCTTCAGGCTGCGCAGCAGGCTGAAACGCAGCGACAGTGACTGCACGGCGAGCAGCGGTTCATCGCTGTCGGGGCGGGTGACGCGCAGGTTGTCGACCCCGACCTGCGGCGCCACGCCGCGCCACTCGCCATGCAGCCGGTCGGCGTCGATCCGGTAGCCGGAACGCTGCGAAAGCTCGGCCAGCAGCGGCTCGCGGTACTGCTCCAGATAACCGATGTAGTGGCGCCCGAGCCCGGCCACGGCACCGACCAGCAGCACCGCGCCGACCAGTGCGGTCCACAGCAGGCGGTTGATCCAGAGCAGCAGCGCGTGGGTGTTCATGAAGGATTCGACCGCTCAGCGCGCGGCGGCGTTGCGGTCACAGCAGGATGACATCGAACTGCTCCTGGCTGTAGACCGGCTCGACGCGAAACTCGATCGACTTGCCGAGCACTTCGCCGAGGTCGGCGAGGATCGCCGAATCCTCGTCCAGCAGCCGGTCGACCACCGGCTGCGCCGCCAGCACCAGCAGCCGGTCGTTGTCGTAGGTGCGCGCCTCGCGCAGGATTTCGCGGAAGATCTCGTAACAGACCGTCTCCGCCGATTTCAGCGAACCGCGCCCCGTGCAGACCGGGCACGGCTCGCACAGCACGTGGCCAAGGCTCTCGCGCGTGCGCTTGCGCGTCATCTCCACCAGTCCGAGATCGGAGACGCCGGTGATCGAGGTCTTGGCGTAGTCGCGCTCCATCGCCTTCTCCAGCGTGCGCAGCACCTGACGGCGGTGCTCGGCATCCTTCATGTCGATGAAGTCGATGATGATGATGCCGCCGAGGTTGCGGATGCGCAGCTGCCGCGCCAGCGCCGACGCCGCCTCCAGGTTGGTCTTGAAGATGGTCTCTTCGAGGTTGCGGTGGCCGACGAAGGCGCCGGTGTTGACGTCGACCGTGGTCATCGCCTCGGTCTGATCGATGATCAGGTAGCCACCCGATTTCAGCTCGACCTTGCGCGCCAGCGCGCGCTGCAGCTCCTCCTCGATGCCGTACATGTCGAACAGCGGGCGCTCGCCGCGGTAGAGCTCGATGCGCTCCTGCAGCTCGGGAATGTAGTCGCGCGCGAACGCCTGCAGCTGCGGCAGCCAGTGCGAGGCGTCGACGCGGATGCGTTCGAGCCCCGGCCGCACCAGATCGCGCATCGTGCGCAGGTAGAGCGGCAGGTCCTCGTAGACGATGGCCGGCGCCGTGCCCTCGGCCATGCGCTCGGCCAGCGAGCGCCACAGCCGTTTCAGGAAACGGATATCGGCCAGCACCTCGTCGCGGCCGGCGCCCTCGGCGGCGGTGCGGATGATGAAACCGCCCTCGCTCTCCATCCCCTCGGCGGCGATGCACTCGGCCACCAGCGCCTTCAGTCGCGCGCGCTCGGCCTCGTCCTCGATGCGCTGCGACACGCCGATGTGCGCCGTCTGCGGCATGTAGACGAGAAAGCGCGACGACACCGACAGGTGCGTCGTCAGCCGCGCCCCCTTGCTGCCGATCGGGTCCTTGTTGACCTGCACCACCAGCGTCTGCCCCTCGCGCACCAGCGCGCGGATGTCAGGCGTCTCGTGCGCGCGCTGCTCCATGCCGTTGGCGTCGCGCACGAAGATGTCGGAGGCGTGCAGGAACGAGGCGCGCTCGAGGCCGATGTCGACGAATGCCGCCTGCATCCCCGGCAGCACGCGCACCACCTTGCCCTTGTAGATGTTGCCGACGATGCCCTTGCTGCGTTCGCGCTCGATGAATATCTCCTGCAGCACGCCGTTTTCCACCAGCGCGACGCGTGTCTCCATCGGCATGATGTTGATCAGGATCTCTTCGCTCATGTCAGCACTCGATACCGAATTGGCGCAGCAGGGCGGCAGTCTCGAACAGCGGCAGGCCGACGACGCCGGAATAGCTGCCGTCGATGCGCGCGACGAAGGCGGCCGCCAGCCCCTGGATGCCGTAGCCGCCGGCCTTGTCGAGCGGCTCGCCGGAGACGACGTAGCGGGCGATGCGCTCTGCATCGAGCGCGCCGAAGGTGACGTCGGTGCGGCTGACCACCGACAGCTGGCGCGCGCCATCGCAGAGACTGACACCGGTCAGCACCTGATGGCTGCGGCCGGCGAGGCGCGCCAGCATCGCGCGCGCGTCGCGCTCGTCGCGCGGCTTGCCGAGGATTTCGCCGTCGACGACGACGGCGGTGTCGGCGCCGAGCACCGGCAGCAGTGCCGAACCGCCGGCCTCGACCGCGTGCCAGCCGGCCAGCGCCTTGGCGCGCGCCAGCCGCTCGACGTAGGCGCCCGCCTCCTCGCCCGGCAGCGGCGTCTCGTCGACGTCGGCGGTGACGATGCCGGGCGTCAGCCCCAGCTGCGCCAGCAGTTCGCGGCGGCGCGGCGACTGCGAGGCGAGGTAGAACTGCGGGTCGGGCATCGGATCAACTCACGACAGGAAAGGGGTGTGGTTCTGCTGATGCCGGCGGCCGCTCAGGCCACCGGCGAGCCCCGGTAGCGGCCGAGCAGCCACAGCAGCGTCGGCCACAGCAGCGCCGACACCAGCGCCGGCAGCAGGAACAGCAGCGTCGGCACCACCTGCGCGGTCAGCGTCTGCACCCAGTGGCCGATCAGCTGGTGCACGCCGATCAGCACGAACACCAGCAAGATCTGCTGCAGCACGCCGTACATGCGCAGGCGCTGATACAGGATCAGAGCAATATAGGCCACCACGGCCAGCGCGAAGGCGTTGCCGCCGAGCGGCGAGCCCTCGATGACGTCGAGCAGCAGCCCGACCAGCCAGGCGGCGCCGATGCCGAACTTGTCCGGCGCCATCACCACCCAGTACAGCACCACCAGTGCCACCCACTCCGGCCGCGCCCACAGCGCCCACGCCGGCAGCGGCAGCGCCGTCAGCCACAGCGCCGCCAGCAGGCTCAGACCGATCACGCCCCATTCGCCGCGGTTCACGGCGCCGGCTCCGCGGCCGCGTCGGCCGCTGCCTCCAGTTGCTCACCAGAGATGCCGGCAGCGCCGCCCTCCTCGTTGTCGCCGAAGATCAGCAGCAGGTGGCGGCTCTGGTCGAGGCGGGCGGTGGGGCGGGCGCGCACCGTCATGAACGGCTCGCCCGGGTCCTCGACCACCTCGTAAACCAGCGCCACCGGGTAACCGGCCGGGAAGCGGCCGCCGAGGCCGGAGGTGACCAGCAGGTCGCCGACCTCGATGTCGGTGGTGGCGGCGACGTTGGCCAGCTCCAGCGAATCGATGCGGCCGCTGCCCTCGGCGATGGCGCGCACGCCGTTGCGGTTGACCTGCACCGGCACCGCGTGGGTCGGGTCGGTGATCAGCAGCACGCGGCTGAAGAACGGCGCCACCTCGACCACCTGGCCGACCAGCCCGTGCGCGTCGATCACCGCCTGTCCGATCCGCACGCCGGCGCTGGCGCCTTTGTCGATGACGACGCGGTGGCGCACCGGGTCCGGCGCCACGCCGGTCAGCTCGGCGATGACGACGCGATCCTCGACATGGGTGGCGGAGTTGAGCAGCTGGCGCAGGCGGGCGTTCTCGGCGGTCAGCGCCGCCATCTTGGCGACGCGCGCCTGCAGGATCAGGTTCTCCTCGCGCAGCACTTCGTTCTGCGCGGCGAGACCGTTCCAGTCATGTAGGGTGTGTTCGCCCCAGATCGACAGCCGCGCCGGCAGGTCGGCCAGCCAGTAGAACGGCGAGGCGACGACGGCGAGGTGCGACTCGAAATCGCGAAACCACTGCCAGCGCAGGTGGCCGCCGAGCAGCAGCAGCGCCAGCAGGCTCAGCAGCACGATGCGCGAGCCGATCGACGGGCCTTTGTGGAAGAGCGGTTTGATGGGGCCACCCCGGCAGAGTCAGCGGTGCGCCCGTCGGGCCGGAGGCCTTGCGGGCGCGTGTTCATTCTCGGTGGCTGACGATCGTCGCGAGCAAACCGATCGCACTCAGAGCCTGTTCACGATCTCGCGAGCCGGAGCCCATTTCCCATCGCTTGGCCGACGCGCAGCAGATCGTGGACAGGCTCTCACTCGCTGGAGAGCAGGTCGAGGTGGTGGCGATCCATCGTCTCCAGCGCGCGGCCGCCGCCGCGGGCGACACAGGTCAGCGGGTCGTCGGCCACCACCACCGGCAGGCCGGTCTCCTCGGCCAGCAGCCGGTCGATGTCGCGCAGCAGCGCGCCGCCGCCGGTCAGCACGATGCCCTTTTCGGCGATGTCGGCCGCCAGCTCCGGCGGCGACTGCTCCAGCGCGCGCTTGACCGCCTGCACGATGTTGGCCAGCGGCTCCTGCAGCGCCTCGAGAATCTCGTCGCTGTTCAGCGTGAAGCTGCGCGGCACCCCCTCGGCGAGGTTGCGGCCGCGCACGTCGATCTCGCGCAGCTCGGAGCCTGCGAAGGCGCAGCCGATCTCTTCCTTGATGCGCTCGGCGGTAGCGTCGCCGATCAGGCTGCCGTAGGTGCGGCGCACGTGCGAGACGATCGATTCGTCGAAGCGGTCGCCACCGACCCGTACCGAGTCGGAGTAGACGATGCCGTTCAGCGAGATGATGGCGATCTCGGTGGTACCGCCGCCGATGTCGACCACCATCGAGCCGGAGGCGGCCTCGACGTCGAGGCCGGCGCCGATCGCCGCCGCCATCGGCTCCTCGATCAGCCGCACCTCGCGGGCACCGGCCGACAGGCACGATTCGCGGATCGCGCGGCGCTCGACCTGGGTCGACTTGCACGGCACGCAGACCAGCACGCGCGGGCTCGGGCGCATGAAGCTGTGCTTGTGCACCTTGGCGATGAAGTACTGCAGCATCTTCTCGGTGACCTGGAAGTCGGCGATGACGCCATCCTTCAGCGGCCGGATCGCGGTGATGTTGCCGGGCGTGCGGCCGAGCATGCGCTTGGCTTCGACACCGACCGCCTCGATCGTCTTCTGGCCGTTGTGGACGCGGATCGCCACCACCGAGGGCTCGTCGAGGACGATTCCCTGATCGCGGACATAGATGAGCGTATTGGCGGTTCCGAGGTCGATGGAGAGATCGCTGGAGAAGATCCCTCTGATCCGTTTCAGCATGAGTTGTCAGCACCTGTCTGGGGAGCGGGGCGCAGTGGCCGGCCGGTGCCGGTCTGGCGGCGAAGCGCGAAGCCGTCCCGAATGGCGCCTGCGCGCAGCGTGGAGGCTCGCGCGCCTCTCGACGGGGCGACGTGGCAAGGCCGGTCCGGCGCCCGCTGGAAACGCGCAACTCTAGCAACGGCGGGGTTTAAGGGCAAGGCGCCGCTGTGGTAACGTTGCCGCCCGATCGCAGCACCGCAAGCTGCTGTTTTTCCGCGATTTGCCCGGGCTCCCGCGCACACCGCGAAGCGCCTCCGGCAGCGGATGCAACGCCGTTCACGAATCCGGACGGCGGTCACAAATCCAGACAGTGAACCCGACAGCCGCCGCGCCCGTGCACTGGCGGCCAGAGCCAACAAACCCCCGGTAACGCCCCGATGACGATAGCCCCCGCCGATATCGAAAAGATCGCCCGCCTGGCGCGCATCCGCGTCGACGCCGACGCCGTGCCGGCCGTGACCGAGCGCCTGAGCAACATCCTGGCGATGGTCGACCGGCTGCAGGCGGTCGACACCAGCGGCATCGAGCCGATGGCCAACCCGCTCGACGCGACGCAGCGGCTGCGCGCCGACGTCGTCACCGAGCCGGACCAGCGCGCCGCGCTGCTGGCGATCGCGCCGGCCAGCGAGGCCGGGTTCTATCTCGTGCCCAAAGTGATCGAGTAACGATCGATCGAGCCGTACACGCCCCGATTCAGGAAGCCTTCCACCGTGTCCGACACCGAACTGCATCAACTGACACTGGCCGGGCAGCTGCAGGCGCTGGCCGACAGACGCTGCTCCAGCGAGGAGCTGGTGCTGCACCATCTGGCGCGCATCGAGCGCCTCGACCAGCGCTTCAACAGCTTCGTCACGCTGACCGCCGACGCCGCCATCGATGCCGCCCGCGCCGCCGACAGCGCGCGCGCGCGCGGCGAGGCCGGCCCACTGACCGGCGTGCCGATCGCACACAAGGATCTGTTCTGCACGCAGGGCGTGCGCACCGCTTGCGGCTCGAAGATGCTCGACAACTTCGTCGCGCCGTACAGCGCGTTCATCGTCGGGAAGCTCGCCGCCGCCGGTGCGGTGACGCTCGGCAAGCTGAACATGGACGAGTTCGCGATGGGCTCGTCGAACGAATCGAGCTGGTACGACCCGGTAAAAAACCCGTGGGATGAGAACTGCGTGCCGGGCGGCAGCTCGGGCGGCAGCGCCGCCGCCGTCGCCGCGCAGCTGTGCGCCGGCGCCACCGGCTCCGACACCGGCGGCTCGATCCGCCAGCCGGCCGCGCTGTGCGGCATCACCGGCCTGAAACCAACCTACGGCCGCGTCTCGCGCTACGGCATGGTGGCGTTCGCATCGAGTCTCGATCAGGCCGGCCCGATGGCGCGCACGGCAGAAGATTGCGCGCTGCTGCTGCAACAGATGGCCGGTTTCGATCAGCGCGACTCCACCTCGCTCGATCGCGCCGTGCCCGACTACGGCGCCGCGCTGAACGGTTCGCTCGACGGCCTGCGCATCGGCCTGCCGAAAGAGTATTTCGGCGCCGGCTGTCACCCCGAGATCGAGTCGGCGATTCAGGCCGCCATCAGGGAACTGGAAAAGCTCGGCGCGACGGTGCGCGAGATCAGCCTGCCGCACACCGAACTGGCGGTGCCGTGCTACTACGTCATCGCGCCGGCCGAGGCGTCGTCGAACCTGTCGCGTTTCGATGGCGTGCGCTACGGCCATCGCTGCGAAAACCCGCAGGACCTGATGGACCTCTACACCCGCTCGCGCGCCGAAGGTTTCGGTGAAGAGGTGAAGCGGCGCATTCTCGTGGGCACCTACGCGCTGTCGGCCGGCTACTACGACGCCTACTACCGCAAGGCGCAGCAGGTGCGCCGGCTGATCGCCAACGATTTCCGCGCGGCGTTCAGTGAGGTCGACCTGATCGCCGGTCCGACCACGCCGAACCCGGCGTTCCGTTTCGGCGAGAAGAGCGCCGACCCGGTCAGCATGTATCTCGAAGACATCTACACCATCGCGGTGAATCTGGCCGGGCTGCCGGCGATCAGCCTGCCGGCCGGCTTCGCGGGCAACCTGCCGGTCGGCCTGCAGCTGATCGGCAACCATTTCAGCGAAGCGCGGCTGCTGAACGCCGGCCACCGCTTCCAGCAGGCCACCGACTGGCACCGGCGCAGCGCGCCGGGCATCGCGTGAGGAGCCATTGATGAGTTGGGAAACCGTGATCGGGCTCGAAGTGCATGTGCAGCTCTCGACCCGCTCGAAAATCTTCTCCGGTGCTTCGACCGCGTTCGGCGCCGAGCCGAACACGCAGGCCTGCGCCATCGACGTCGCGCTGCCGGGCACGCTGCCGGTGCTGAACGAACAGGCGCTGATCAATGCCGTGATGTTCGGCCTCGCGATCGATGCGCAGATCGGCAAACGCTCGGCGTTCGAGCGCAAGAATTATTTCTACCCGGATCTGCCGAAGGGCTACCAGACCACGCAGCTGGCCGAGCCGATCGTCGGCCCCGGCATCGTCACCATCGAACTGCCCGATGGCTCGACGAAGGATGTCCGCATTCACCACGCGCACCTCGAAGAGGATGCCGGAAAGTCGCTGCACGAAGACTTTCACGGCATGTCCGGCATCGACCTGAACCGCGCCGGCACGCCGCTGATCGAGATCGTCAGCGAGCCGGACATGCGCAGCGCCACCGAGGCTGTCGCGTTCGCGCGCAAGCTGCATTCGATCGTCACCAGCCTCGGCATCTGCGACGGCGAGATGTCGCAGGGCTCGATGCGTTTCGACGTCAACGTCTCGGTGCGGCCGAAAGGTTCCGACACGTTCGGCACCCGCACCGAAACCAAGAACCTGAACTCGTTCAAGTTCATCGAGGAGGCGATCCTGCTCGAAGTGGAGCGGCAGATCGAGGTACTGGAGAGCGGTGGCAGCATCGTTCAGGAGACACGGCTGTACGACGGCGATTCGAAACGCGCGCGCAGCATGCGCTCGAAAGAGGATGCCAACGACTACCGCTACTTCCCCTGCCCCGACCTGCTGCCGGTAGTCATCGACGATGCGACCATCGAGCGGATTCGCGCGTCGATGCCGGAACTGCCGCAGGCGCGCCGCGCCCGCTTCATCGAAAGCTTCGGCCTCTCCGACTACGACGCCGGCCAGCTGACGATGGAGCGCGCGGTGGCCGACTATTTCGAGGAAGTGGCGAAGCTGTCGGGCGAGGCGAAGCTGGCCGCCAACTGGGTCATGAGCGACCTCGCCGCCGCGCTGAACAAGCAGGAGATCGCCATCGGCAACAGCCCGGTGACGCCGGCTCTACTTGCCGGCCTGATCGCGCGCATCAAGGACAACACGCTGTCGAACAAGATCGCCAAACAGGTGTTCGAGGCGATGTGGAATGGCGAAGGCGATGCCGACACCATCATCGAGGCGCGCGGACTGAAACAGGTGACCGATACCGGTGCCATCGAGAAGCTGATCGACGACATCCTCGCGCAGTATCCCGAGCAGGTTGCGCAGTACCGCGCGGCTGACGAGGGCAAGCGCAAGAAACTGGCCGGCTTCTTCGTCGGCCCGATCATGAAGGCGACCAAGGGGCAGGCGAGCCCGCAGGTGGTCAATGAGATTCTGTCGCGTAAGCTGAACGGCTGAGGTGGGTGCCGCGCCCCGAGCGGGGCGGCGGGCACTCCCTTCAGGACACGCGGTGAATACATCCCTGTAGCTCTTCGGCGCCATCCCTGGCGCCGAAGGTCCTGAAGGGAGTGCCCGCCGCCCCGCTCGCGCCTCACACCAGGTTCGTATGCTGTCGTACCACTGACATTCGT
>CAZEVP010000009.1:0-69076 GCA_964515735.1 uncultured Verrucomicrobiaceae bacterium
CCTGCGCGCTCGACACCGTCGTGCTCGACAAGACCGGCACCATCACCGAGGGCAAACCGGCGGTGACGGCGATCGCCGCGCTGCGCGACGACACCGAGCTGCTGCAGCTGGCGGCGGCACTCGAACGCCAGTCCGAGCATCCGCTGGCCGACGCCGTGGTCAATGCCGCGCGTGAGCGCGATCTGCCGCTACCGGCGGTGCAGGGATTCGAGGCGCACAACGGCAAGGGTGTCGAGGGCAGTGTCGACGGTCGCCGCGTCGTCGTCGGCAACCGGCGCTGGCTGCGGCAGCTCGGTGTCGACGTGGCGCCGCTCGATCCGCTGGTCGCCGATATCGAAACGCGCGCCGGCACGCCGTTGCTGGTGGCGGTCGACGGCGAAGCGCTCGGCGTCATCGGCGTCGCCGACCGCGTGCGCGACGATTCGCGCGCGGCGATCGCGCGGCTGCAGGCGGACGGCATCGTGGTGGTGATGCTGACCGGCGACGTCGAGGCGTCGGCGCGCGCGATCGCCGCGCAGGTCGGCATCACCGAAGTCATCGCCGAGGTGCTGCCTGAACAGAAGGCGCAGCAGATCGAGCGGCTGCGCGCGGCGGGCAGGAAGGTCGGCATGGTCGGCGACGGTATCAACGACGCGCCGGCGCTGGCCGCCGCCGATGTCGGCTTCGCCATCGGCGGTGGCACCGACGTCGCCATCGAGAGCGCCGACGTCGCGCTGCTGCGCAGCTCGCTGCACGGCGTCGCCGACGCCATCGAGATCTCGCGCGCGACGCTGCGCAACATCCGCCAGAACCTGTTCGGCGCCTTCATCTACAACGCGCTCGGCATTCCGGTCGCGGCCGGCGCGCTCTACCCGCTGTTCGGCTGGCTGTTGAGCCCGGTCATCGCCGGCGCGGCGATGTCGCTGTCGTCGGTCACCGTCGTCGCCAACGCCAACCGGTTGCGACTGCTGCGCACCGGCAGCGGGAGGGAACAGCGATGAGCGCACTGATCGTCAACGCGGCGGGGCTGTTGCTGATCGCCGCGATCGTCTGGTGGTTCTGGCTGTGGAAACCGCGCGCGCAGCCGCCGCGCAGCGGCGTCATCGACATCGATGTCGCCAACGGCGTCTACACGCCGGCCGTCGTCGACGTGAAGCGCGGCGAGCCGGTGACGCTGCGCTTCCATCGACGCGACGCCAGCCCGTGCGCCGAGCAGGTGGTGTTCCACGGCCTCGACGTCAGCGAGTCGCTGCCGCTGAACGGCACGCGCGACATCGTTCTGACGCCGAATCTCAGCGGCGACTACCGCTTCACCTGCCAGATGCAGATGTATCAGGGGCTGCTGCGGGTGCGCGACTGATCCAGGCCTCGACGCGACCGTTCTTGGCGGCGGCGTTGCCGTTGTCGGCGGCGGCCACCGGCAGGAAGGCGCCGAGGCCGAGCATCCGGTACACCGGAATGCCGTGCTTCATCAGCTCGGCCTGCACCGCCAGCGCGCGGAAGCGCGAGATCAGCTGGTCCCACTGGCCGTGGCTGTCGCCGTCGTTGAAGCCGACCAGCTGAATCCGCGCATCCCGCTGCTCCGGCTTGCGCATGAAGTCGACCAGCCGCAGCAGGTCGCGCCGCGCCTTGTTGTCGAGTTCGGCGCTGCCCTCGCGAAAGCGGAAGTTGACCGACAGCCGGTGCGACCGGGCGGCGAGCGCGCGGTAGCTCGCCGGCGCGTTGTCGCTCGCTTCGCCCGCCAGCTCGATGACGTTCTGCGAGACGAAACCGACGCGCTCGACGATGTCCTGTCCGGCCTCGCTCTGGCAGTGCTCGATCAGCGACCGCGCCTCGGCGCCGGTGCGGTCGGGGCGCAGGTAGAGGAACAGCCGCCGCGCCAGCGGGTAGTCCTCGGTGGCGACGCTGAGCCGCGTCGGCAAAATCGGCCGCGAATCGCCATCGGCCACCGCCAGCGCCTTCGCGCGGCGCACCGACGCCAGCCCGGAAAAGCCGATCGCGTCGCGGTCGGCCGCCACCGCGTCGGAGAGCCGGTCGTTCGATTCGAAGCGCTTCGCGTCGGCGCGCAGCGCGCGCTTGCCGAGCACGAGGCCGGCGAAGGTGTCCCAGGTGCCGGATTTGTCGTCGCGCGCGTACAGCGCGATCGCCGCGTCGCGGCCGCCGAGCTCGCGCCAGTTGCCGATCTCGCCGCTGAAGATGCGCGCGATCTGCTCGATCGTCAGCGCGTCGACCGGGTTGTCCGGGTGCACCAGCACGGCGAGTCCGTCCATCGCGATGGTCTGCTCGGCCGCCGCCGAGCGCATGTCGCCGGCGGCGGCCAGCGCGCTGCTCTCGTCGGCCTTGATCGGGCGCGACGCCATGCCGATATCGGCGCTGCCGTCGAGCAGCGCGGAGAAGGCGGTGCCGGAGCCGTGCGCGGCGATGGCGATGCGGCGGCCGTCGTCGGCGCTCAGCTGCCGCTCGTTCTCGGCCGGGCCGTCGGTCAGGTCGACGCGGGCGGCGCCGCTGGCCAGCAGGTAGCTGCGCGCGCACTCCGGCGCCAGTTTGGCGCCGACCGTGTTGGAGCCGTGCAGCGACAGCGCGTGCGCCAGGTCGGCGGTCAGAAACAGTGCGAGCAGTGGTGCGGAGACGAGGCGATTTCGGGGCGACATCTGATTTCCTTCTTGCAGCGAATCACGCCGCAGACCACGAGGAATGCAGCGCCATTATCGAAATGCAGATGACACTCTCGTGACAGCGGGAGGGGGAGCCGCTGAACGGTTGCGACATGCGTCGGACGGCAATCGCAGGGGGCAGATGTCGGAGGGGGGTGATTGCGATGAGAGAGCCGGCGGCGAGGCGCCGCCGGCCGGGGCGCGGTTACGGATAACCGGTTTCGCTCGGGTTCGGCTGTACTTCCAGCACGCGCCACACGGACTGGTAGACGCTCTCCTGCGAGAACACGACGCGGCCCTTGCCCTTGTACAGGTAGACCTGACGCATCACATCCTCGCCCTTGAAGTTGAACGGGCGCCACGCCTTGCCGGTCTGGTGCGAATAGGTGCCGGTCGGTGCGCCCATGATGGCGTTGACCTCGTCCATCGACATGCCGATCTTGATGGCCTCCAGCGAACCGCTGCCGGCCGCTGCCGAGGTCGATGCCGCTGCGGGTGCCGCTGCCGGCGCCGCGCCGGATTGGCCGGCCTGATACCCGGCGAGGTCGACGCTGCCCGGCTGGTAGCTGCCGCCGGTTGCGGCCGGCAGGGTGTCGGCGGCCTTGTCGCAATGCTTCTTGATCGCGCGGTTGGCGCCGTTGTTCGCCGCCTCGGTGACGATGGCTTTGTAGCGGCCGTTGCCGGAGGCGCCGAGCGCCTTGCAGATCCACGCCAGAGCGTCGGCGTAGGAGCGATCGCTGGCGCTCCGGTAGCGCTGCGCGAGGATCTCGGCGGCGACATCGAGCACTTCCTGTTCGGTGTTGCCGGTGTGATAGATGCTCTGGGCGCCTTCGCGGATCGACACCGGGCCGCCGCGGGTCATCTGATCGATGTAGCGGTTGCCGGATTCGCTGGCGGCCTGCGCCGGCAGGCTGGCGAAGCCGATGGCGCCAATGAGGGCCATCCGAGAGGTTATTTTCAATGCAGTCATTTCTGTCTCCCTGAAGTTATGTATCTCGTCGATTCTGCGAGGCGGCGTCATGCGGGTGGGTCGAGGCGGCGCCGACAGCCGCCCACATTAGCGCTGCCGCGGCAAAAAACAACTTGTTCCGGCGGCGGCGCGGTGCGACAAAGCCGTTCGTGACTTTATCGAGGTGGCCGATGAAAAAACTGATGACCCTGATTGTCTGCGTGCTGGCGCTGGGCCTCGGCGCGCTGCTCGGCTACTGGCTCAGCGCCGGCCGTGCCAATGCGGAGCCGGATGAGGTACGGGCGGTCGATACGCAGGCGGCCGACACACAGCGCAGTGCTGGCGTATTGCCACCGGTCGTCGTCTATCGAAGCCCGACCTGCGGCTGCTGCGGCGAGTGGGTCACGCACATGCGGCGCAACGGCTTTCCGGTCGAGGAGCACGAGGTCGACGACGTCGATCCGTTCAAGCAGCGCGCCGGCATCACGCCGCAACTGGCCAGCTGCCACACCGCCTTCGTCGACGGCTACGCGCTCGAGGGCCACGTACCGGCCGCCGACATCAAGCGGCTGCTGAGCGAGCGCCCGGCCGGGCGCGGACTGGCGGTGCCGGGAATGCCGCTCGGCTCGCCCGGCATGGAGGTCGGCGATCGCCGCGATGCCTACGATGTGCTGTTGTTCCGTGACGGCGGCGACAGTGCCGTGTTCAGCCACCACTCCGGGCAACAGTAGCCGGGCGGTTCTGCCGTGTGTCCCGACCGGGGCACCAGTGACGACGACGGATGAATACATGACGAACACGATCGCCGGACCCGATGGAAAGCCGCGCTGTCACTGGTGCGCCGCCACACCGGAATATCTCGACTATCACGACAGTGAATGGGGATTTCCGGTCGACGACGACCGCCGCCTGTTCGAGAAGCTCAGTCTCGAAGGTTTCCAGTCCGGCCTCAGCTGGCGGACGATCCTCGCCAAGCGCGACAACTTCCGCGTCGCGTTTCACCACTTCGATATCGACCGCGTCGCGCGCTTCACGCCGCGCGATGTCGAACGGCTGCTGCAGGATGCGGGCATCGTTCGCCATCGCGGCAAGATCGAGGCGGTGATCAACAACGCGCAGCGCGCGCGGGAACTGATCGATGACGAGGGTTCGCTGGCGGCCTTCTTCTGGTGCTTCGAATCCGACGTGACGCAGCCGCAGACGGTGTCGACCACGCCGGCATCGGTGGCGCTGTCGAAGGAGCTGAAGAAGCGCGGCTGGAAGTTCGTCGGCCCGACCACCGTCTACGCCTTCATGCAGGCGATGGGGCTGGTCAACGACCACGCTGTCGACTGTGTCATTCGTGCCCGCGTCGAGAGCGCGCGCAAGAAATTTCGTCGCCCCGGCGCCTGAGTCGATCCGTTATGACGCGGGCTGTAACGCCGCCGCTTCTCTCGCTTGCGCCGCCACCAGCGCCGGCCGCCGCTCCAGCCGCTCGACGTAGCGCTGCAGGTTCGGCTGCTGCAGCGGCTGTTTGAACGCGCGCGACCAGATCAGGGTGTGGCCGAGCAGAATGTCGGCGGCCTGAAAATGGTCACCGAGAATGTAGTCGCGTTCACCGAGACCTTCGCTCAACAGCGCCAGTGCCTGCTGCAATTCCCACTCGGCGGTCGGCAGGATCGCGCGCACGCGCTGCGGCTCCGGCAGCGCGAACTTCGCCTTCGCCATCGTCCACAGCGGCTGTTCCAGTTCGGTCAGCGCGAAGAAACTCCACTGGTCGTGGCGGCCGCGTTCAGGCGTGCCGGCAGCCGGAATCAGCCCGGCACCGGCGAAGCGGTCGGCGAGCCAGGTGACGATGGCGCCGGATTCGGTCAGCAGCAGCTCGCCGTCGTGCAGCGCCGGCACCTTGCCGCCGGGATTGACGGCGCGGTAGTCGGAGCCGCGGTGAGCGCCGCTGCCGAGGTCGACCAGCTGGTAGTCGTATGACTGGTTCAGCTCTTCGAGCATCCAGGTGACACGGGTCGAACGCGATTGGGGGTAGCCGTAGATGGTCAGCATGGCGGGGCTCGCAGGGTGGTGGTCAGCGTGGTGCTGATAATAGTGTGCGAATTCTCAGGGCAGAAGCGTCGCCCCCTTCCCCGGACTCCTCAAACCAGAAACGAACCGGGCCTCTATCCTGCGTCGACATAATTCTGAATGGCGGTCGCCAGCAGCGAGGCGAGCACTTGAGGCTGGGATTTTTTCTGGCTCGGGCTGCTGACTTTTTTGTTCATCAATACGAAGCCGACGATGGTTGCGACGATCACCTCGGCGCGTTCATGCGAATGCTTGCCGCCGAGAAAGGCAATGAGTGGCTGCCATAGCTGCTTGTCGAGAATTTCCTGGATATGTGACGGCGCCCCGCCACTGGCCGCCGACCGCATGATGATCTGCAGTGTTCTGAAGTGCTCTTCTTCAGCGCAACGGTTTTCGAAAGGACCGCAGGGTTGCAGCAGCGTAGTGGCAACGGTCTTGCCGAACTCGGCGCGCGGAACCTCCAGCATTTCCGTGAAAGCGACGAACGCACCGCCGATCAGCTCGACGAACAGCGCCTCCTTGGTGCCGAAATAGCGATTGATCATCGCCGCCGTCACGCCCGCCTTGGCGGCTATTTCACGCAGACCGACCTCTTCGTAGCCGCGTTCGACGAAAAGCGTGGTGGCGATGTCGAGAATTCTGGCGCGGGTGACTTTTGCATCGCCGCGCTTGTTCGGTTTCTCTTTATTATCGGTAGCCATACGACGCTGCTCTCCGCGAGCCATGAGGTATTTTCGATCACCAGAGGATGTCTGCGCACATTGGTAAACGCGCGTTGACATCCGTTGAGGGTGCCCCTAGTGTATACAGGCGTTTACTTTTTGTATGCCCTCGGCCGGAAACGCAAACCCCACTAATCCGAAGTAATCATCATGATCATGACGTCGTCTCCTGGCCGTGGCCAACCGCGCCACTGGTGGCTGATCCTCATCGCGTTGATCGCAGCGCCCATGCTGGGGGCCATTCACGGTTGCGACGCGAAAAGCGAGGAGAAGCCGACGCCAGCGGTGACGCCAGCGCTCACCGTACAGGTCGCCACGGCCGCCATGACCGATTGGCCGGAAACGGTGGAGGTTTCCGGTCCGATCGTCGCGTGGCAGGAGGCGATCATCGGTTCGGAAATTTCCGGCCAGCGGCTGATCGAGCTGCGGGTGAATGTCGGCGACCGCGTCAAAAAGGGCGAAGTGCTCGCGCGCTACAACACCGATACGCTGCGCGCCGAACAGGCGGAACTGCAGGCGGCATGGCGACAGGCGGAGGCCGACGGCGCGCGCGCCGCGGCCTTGCGCGGAAAGGGGGCGCTGAGCCCTCAGCAAATAGACAATTACCTGCATCAGGCGGCGATCGCGAAGGCCCGGCTCGAAGCCAAGGAGCTTCAGGTGCGCTACGCCACGATCGTGGCTCCGGAGGACGGCATCATCAGTGCCCGCAGCGCGACGCTTGGCGCCATCGGCACCGCGGGCGGCGAGTTGTTCCGCCTGATCCTGAACGGTCGTCTGGAGTGGCGCGGCGAGCTCAGCGCCGAGCAGCTGTCCCGGGTCAAGGCCGGTCAGGCCGTCGCGCTGGCGCTGCCCGATCGCAGTACGGCGCAGGCGACCATTCGCCAGCTGTCGCCGTCGCTCGATGCGCAATCGCGGATGGCGATTGCATATGCCGATATTCTGCCCGGCAGCAGTGCGCATGCCGGCATGTATGCCAGCGGCACGATCTCGATGGAGACGCGACCGGCGCTCGTCGTGCCGGCCGTGAGCATCATCATTCGCGACGGCCGCACGTATGTCTTCACCGTCGGCGACGCCGTGCCCAGCGGCAACGCGCAGAAAAACGAGGCGTTGCACAAAGTCGCGCAGCAGCCGGTAACGACGGGCCGCCACAAAGGCAGCGACGTCGAAATCGCAGCGGGCCTGGACAGCGGCGCCCGCGTGGTCATGCAGGGTGCCGGGTTCCTCAACGAGGGCGATATCGTGCGCGTGGTCGGAGAGGCGGACACTCAGCCATGAACTTCGCCACCTGGTCGATCCGCAATCCGATTCCGTCGATCCTGCTGTTCATGCTGCTGACGCTGGCGGGCGTGATCGGCTTCCGGGCGCTGCCGATTCAGAACTTCCCGGACATGGATCTGCCGGCCGTGAACATCCGGCTGAGCCTGCCCGGCGCCGCACCGGCGCAGCTCGAAACCGAGGTTGCGCGCAAGGTCGAGGATTCGCTGGCGACACTGGCCGGCCTCAAGCACATCAGCACCTCGATCACCGACGGCACCGTGGCGATCACCGTCGAATTCGTGCTGGAAAAACCGCTGTCCGAGGCCTTGATCGAGACCAAGGACGCGGTCGACAGCGTTCGCTCCGATCTGCCCGCCGACCTGCTGCAACCCGCCGTCAGCGCCGTCCATGTAGCCGCCGAGCCGCTCTCCACCTATGCGATCTCCTCCACCCGAATGGATGAAGAGGCGCTGTCGTGGTTCGTCGAGGACACCCTTGGAAAAGCCCTGCTCGCCGTCAACGGCGTCGGCCGGTTCGAGCGGGTCGGCGGCGTCGACCGCGAGATGCGCATCACCGTCGACCCGGTGAAAATGGCGGCACTGGGCGTCAGCGCCACCGAAATCTCCCGCGCGCTGAAGCAGGTGCAGATGGAGTCGTCGGGCGGCCGCACCCAGATTGGTCAGGTCGAACAATCGGTGCGCACGGTGGCGACCGTCGCGCGCGCCGCCGATCTCGCGGCGATGCCGATCGCGCTGCTCGACGGACGCACGGTGCGTCTCGATCAGGTGGCCACCATCAGCGACACCTTCGCCGAGCGCACCCAGCAGGCGCTGCTGGATGGCAAACCCACCGTGGGTTTTCGTTTCTATCGCGCCAAGGGGTTCGACGAAACGGAGATCACCCGCGACGTCGTTGCCGAGCTTGAAAAGCTGAAACAGGCTTATCCGGATCTGTCCGTCACGCTGGTCAACAACCCGGTCGATTACACGCTCGAACAGTACGACGGCTCGATGCACATGCTGTACGAGGGCGCGATCCTCGCCGTCATCGTCGTCTGGTTCTTCCTGCGCGACTGGCGCGCGACGCTGATTTCGGCGGTGGCACTGCCGCTGTCGATCATCCCGACGTTCGCCGCTATCCACTGGCTGGGATTTTCGCTGAATACCCTGACCATGCTCGCCCTCGCGGTGGTGGTCGGCATTCTGGTCGACGATGCCATCGTCGAAGTCGAGAACATCGTCCGTCACAAGCACATGGGAAAACCGGTGCGCAAGGCGGCGGAAGATGCCGTCAGCGAAATTGCGCTGGCCGTGCTGGCGACCACCTTCGCGCTGGTGGTGGTGTTCATGCCGACCTCTCTGATGAGCGGCGTGTCGGGGAAGGTTTTCAGGGAGTTTGGCTGGACGATCGTCATCTCCGTGCTGGCGTCGCTGCTGGTCGCGCGCCTGGTCACACCCGTCATGGCGGTCTATTTCCTGAAGGCCGACCCGGCGCCGGAAAAACCCGATGGCGCGATCATGCGCAATTACCTGCGAGCGGTGAACTGGTGTCTCGCCCATCGCAAGACCACGATGATTTCGGCGACGTTGTTCTTCGTGGCATCGCTCGGATTGATGGCGACGCTGCCCGCCGGTTTCATTCCGCCCGCGGATCGCGGCTACACCACGATCACGGTCGAACTGCCGCCCGGCAGCTCGCTCGAACGCACGCTGGCCACCGCCGAAATGGCGCGCCACGCGCTCGAGAAAATCGAGGATATCGACCACGTATTCACCACCGTCGGCGAAATGCAGGCGGCGGCCGGCGCTGGTCTGGAGCAGGCCGGCGAAGTGCGTCGAGGCAATCTGGTGGTGGTATTCGGCGAGCGCGGCAAACGCCGCAGCCAGAACGCCATCGAAAACGATATTCGCGAACAGCTGGCGACGGTGCCCGGTGCGCGCTTCGCATTGAGCTCGGGCGGCCCCGGCGAAAAGCTCGCCATCCTGCTGTCCAGCGACAATGCCTCGGCACTGACGGCCACCGCGCAGAATCTCGCGCAACAACTTCGCGGCATCGCCGGGCTGAGCAATATCAGCACGACGGCGAGTCTGGATCGCCCTGAAATCGTGGTGCGGCCCGACCGGGCGCGCGCGGCGGAGCTGGGCGTCACCAGCCAGACCATCGGCGATACCGTGCGCGTGGCGACGGCCGGCGATTTCGATGCCCAGCTCTCCAAGATGAATCTCGACAGTCGGCAGGTCTACATCCGCGTGCGCCTTGCCGATACGGCGCGTCAGGACCTCGAAACGCTGGCCAATCTGCGCGTGCCGACACGCAACGGCACCACGTCGCTGGCCACGGTCGCCGACATTTCCACCAGCACCGGCCCCTCGCAGATCGACCGCTACGACCGCCAGCGCTTCGTCACCGTCAACGCCGACCTCGGCGGTTCGCCGCTTGGCAAGGCGCTCGAAAGCGCCAAGGCGCTGCCAGCCATCGCAGGCATGCCCTCCAGCGTGAAGCTGATCGAAACCGGGGATGCCGAAATCATGAAGGAGCTGTTTGCCAACTTCGGCGTGGCCATCAGCGTCGGTGTGCTGTGCGTCTTCTGCGTGCTGGTGCTGCTGTTCAAGGATTTTTTCCAGCCGGTCACGATTCTGTCGGCGATCCCGTTATCCATCGGCGGGGCCGTGGTCGCGCTGCTGCTCACCGGCGAGCAACTGGCGCTGCCGGCGCTGATCGGCATCGTCATGCTGCTGGGTATCGTCACCAAGAACTCGATTCTGCTGGTGGAATACACCATCGTCGACATGCGCGACCACGGTCTCAATCGCCACGATGCGATTCTCGATGCCTGCCATAAACGCGCGCGGCCGATCGTGATGACCACCATCGCGATGATTGCAGGCATGGTGCCGATTGCCCTGGGCCTTGGCGGCGATGCGAGTTTTCGTCAGCCGATGGCGATTTCGGTGATCGGTGGCCTCGTTACCTCGACGGCACTCAGCCTGCTCGTGGTGCCCGTCACGTTCACTTATATCCACGGACTGGAGACGAGGGTCAAAAGTCTGTTTGGCGCGCGCCATCGTGCGCCGGTCGGTGGGCAGGTTTCGATACCTGATTGAACACTAAAGCCCGCGAACCACATCGCCCAGCTTCCGCGTCTGCCACACGTTGAGCATCTTCGTCATCATGTGCAGCTGGATTCGGGCGTTTTCATACTCGCGGAAGCAGTCGTCCCGATAACTTTCGACGGCGTCGATATCCGCAATGTCCCGCTCCACGGCGAGGGGGGCGCCCATGGCGTAGGCCACGCCGGAAACGGCGACGATCAGCAGGATGTGAAGTTTCAGTTCGTCGAGGTTCAGTCGCGGGCCGCCCTGCGCCGCATACTCTTCGATGAACACGGATAGCAGTTCGTCCAGATGGTCGTTCCAGACGAAGGGTTCGGCCCCGCTGATCGCGCCGCTGATGGACTGGGCCGCACTGATCTGGCCGGCGTTCGCCCAGTCCATGAAGCCGCATTGCAATGTGCCTTCCGCGTCCCGCCAGAACCAGCAGTTATCGATGTTGGCGTTCCAGTGCGCGAATGCGATGAGTTCGGGATTGCCGTACAGGATTTCTCTTATCCGGCCTTCCGCGGCAACCAGATCGGGAATGTCCCGGATGAACTGTTCGCGAAAGCCGGGGGTGCGCACGTTTTCCGGAAACAGTTTCGGGTAGCGCGCGATGAAATCGAACATCCGGTTTGCGCGCTGTATCAGTTTCTCTTCCGGCGTGCGAATGGCGAATACCGCCGCGGCCTGCTCGCGGTTGAATGGAAATTTCCGGTCGAAGTCCGGCGACATCCTGCTGCTCCGGTGCGCTCCCGATAACCTCGCCAGCCCTTTCAGGATGGCTTTGTAGTGCTCCACCGGTTCCGGCACGGTGTAATCCATGCACTTGAGGTAGAGCTCTTCCACGCCGTTGCAGCCATAGGGTATGCATTCGGTGATGATGAGGCCGGTGCCGGACTCCGGCTCGATGTCGGCGAACAGGCAGGCGGGTACGGCGACGGGAAAGTCCGGCGACCGGGACAGCACGGCGAAATTCGCTTCCGAGATCATCAGGAAGCGCGCCCGGTCCCACAGCTCATTGTCGAAATTCCGCGAGAACTTGATGAACAGCTGTTCGGGCAATGTCGGTTCCGGCCGTGCGTAGGCCAGCGTCAGCGACAACTTCTTGCCGGTGCCGCCGCCAATGAACTCTTGCGCTTCGACGATGCGATCGACCCGGTTGTCGGCGGCCAGTGCGCCGGCGGCATGAAACGCCCTGGTGAGAAAGTCCGCGCCGGCTGACAGCAGCGTCTCGGCATCGGCCGGAATCTCGACGCCGAAGATCTCGCCGGTCACCCAGCGCCTGTCGATCGATGCAGCGGGTTCGCTCTTGTCGAAAATCAATGGGGTCGCCCTCGCCTGTCGGCCTCAATTCGTCTGCGGATTTCCCGACTTCACCAGCGCCAGCCTGTCGCCGGCCGGCCGTGTCGCCTTCCAGTAACGCTGTTTCCAGTACGGCTCGTCGACGTGCGAGATCATCACGCCACTGCTGGTCGAGGCGTGCAGGAAGCGGCCGTCTTCCAGATAGATGCCGACGTGGTTGGTCCAGTTGCCGATGCGGAAGAACAGCAGATCGCCGGCGCGCCACTGCCGCGCGGCGACCGGTGCGCCGACGTCGGCGAGGTCGCGCGTGTTGCGCGGCAGCTGCACGCCGAAGCGGTCGCGGTAGGTCAGGTAGACGAGGCCGGAGCAGTCGATGCCGGCCTTCGACAGGCCGCCGTTGCGGTAGCGCACGCCGCGCCATTCGCCGTACTGCGCGTAGAGCTGCTGGCGCACGGCGCCGGTGCTGTCGCCGCCGATGCCGCCGCCGTCCGGCCGGTCGGGCGAGAACGAGCAGGCGCCGAGCCACAGGCTCAGTGCCAGCAGAAGCAGGATTCTCGGCGTGGCTTGCAGTGTCATGTCGGGTCGGTCTTGTCGTCGCGCAGTCCAGTCGTCGTGTGCAGCGCCGCCTTCGCCACCATGTGCGCGCTGACCGGCGCGGTGATGAACAGGAACAGCGTCAGCAGCAGTTCGCGCAGGCTGATGCCGGGGCCGGTTGCGCTGAAGTAAAGCAGAGCGCCGATCATCACGCCGCCGATGCCGAGCGTGCTGGCCTTGGTCGGGCCGTGCAGGCGCATGAAGATGTCCGGGAATTTGGTCAGCCCGATCGAGCCGATCAGCGCGAACACGGCACCGCCGATCAGACAGGCGCCGATGAGCAGTTCCAGCCACAGGGCCATGGTTTCCTCCTCCTATTCGATGATGTCGCCGCGCAGCAGGAATTTGCACAGCACCGTGGTGCCGAGAAAGCCGAGCACGGCGATCAGCAGCGCCGCTTCGAAGTAGAGCTGCGTGCCGTCGGCGATGTTCATCAGCATCAGCAGGCCGATGCCGTTCACGAACAGCGTGTCGAGGGCGAGGATGCGGTCGGGCAGCGTCGGGCCGCGCAGCAGCCGCCACAGGTTCAGCAGCAGCGCGACGGTCAGCAGGGTGGTGGCGATCTGCAGCGCCAGCGTCAGCATCCGAATATCTCCTTCAGCGGCGTCTCGTAGCGCTGCTTGATCTCGGCGGCGGCGCGTTCGGCATCGTCGACGTTGAGCAGGTGCACGATCAGGTGGGTGCGATCGGCGCTGATGCGGGCGGTGACGGTGCCGGGCGCGATCGAGATGATGCTGGCGAGCATCGCGATCGCCAGTTCGTCGTCGAGCTCCAGCGGGATGTCGATGAAGTCGGGCTTCAGCCGCGCCTGCGGGCCGAGGATCTGCAGCGCCACCTGGAGGTTGGCGACGATGACGTCCCAGATCACCACCAGCACCAGCCGCGCCAGCAGGTCGGGCCGGTGCAGCGGCGTCGCGTGCGGCCAGAAGCGGTGCCACCAGAACGGCACGGCGATGGCGAGCAGCGCGGCCAGCGCGACGTGGGCCGGCGCGAGGCTGTTGTTGAGCAGCAGCCAGACGCTGAACAGCAGCCCGCTCTGCAGCGGATACGGGAACAGGCGATGGCGCGCCCGCAGGTTACTGGCGCGCCGCTCCGATGGCTTCATGGCAGCGGCTCCTGGCTCGGTGTTTCGTCGTTGAAGGTCTCGGGCGGAAGCGGCGCCTCGCCCGCCGGCATCAGTACCTGTTCGAGGGTGCGGCCGCTGTCGAGCAGCTGGCGGGCGGTGGCGTCCAGGTAGTCGATGACACCGGCGCCGAACACGCTCAGCAGCGCGCTGGCGACCAGCAGCGCGGCGATGGCCAGCAGCGCCGGCCTCGGCGTGCGTCCGCCACTGGTGCTGACATTCGGATCGACGCGCCAGAACAGCGTGCTGCCGGCGCGGCTCAACGCCACCAGTACGCAGAGGCTGCCGCCGAGAATCAGTGTCCACAGCCAGAGGGCGGGAGTGCCGATCGGTGTCGCCTGCAGGATCAGCAGCTTGCCGACGAAGCCGGACAGCGGCGGCAGACCGGTGACGGCGATCGCGGCGAACAGGAACAGCGCGCCGAGCAGCGCCGGCCGCGGCAGCGCCGGGCCTGCGGTGGCGAGGTTGTCGCCGGCGGCGCCGCGGTGGAAGCGGATCGCGCCGGCCAGCAGGAACAGCGCGCCGCTGACCCAGGTGGTGTGCAGCAGGTAGTAGAGCGCGGCGGCGATCGACTCCGGCGTCGCCAGCGCGATCGCCGCCAGCAGCGTGCCGATCGAGATCAGCACCAGATAGCCGATCAGCGCCACCAGCGTGGTGGCGCCGAGCGCACCGGCCGCGCCGAAGGCCAGCGTCAGCAGCGCCAGCGGCCACAGCCACGGCGTCAGCAGCTGCGCCAGCTCGCCGGCGTTGGTGCCGAAGATCAGCGTGGTGACGCGCAGGATGGCGTAGATGCCGACCTTGGTCATCACCGCGAACAGCGCGGCGACGGCGGCCGGCGCGGCGGCGTAGCTGCGCGGCAGCCAGAAGCCGAGCGGCAGCAGCGCCGCCTTCAGCGCGAACACGGCGAACATCAGCAGCGCCGCCGCCTCCAGCAGGCGGGCGTTGTCGCCCTCGGCCATCGCCACCTGCATCGCCAGATCGGCCATGTTGAGAGTGCCGCCGACGCCGTAGAAGATGCCGAGCGCGATCAGGAACAGCGACGAGCCGACCAGATTCAGCAGCACGTAGTGCAGGCCGGCGCCGCTGCGCGCGCGGCCGCCGCCGTGCAGCAGCAGCGCGTAGGAGGCGATCAGCAAGATCTCGAAGAAGACGAACAGGTTGAACAGGTCGCCGGTCAGGAAGGCGCCGTTGAGCCCGGCCAGCTGGAACTGGAACAGCGCGTGGAACCACGGCCCCTGACGGTCCTCACCGGTGCTGGCGTAGAGCGCCGCCGGCAGCGCCAGCACCGCCGTCGCCAGCAGCATCAGCGCCGCCAGCCGGTCGAGCACCAGCACGATGCCGAACGGTGCCGGCCAGTCGCCGAGGCGGTAGACCTCGATTTCGCCGGAACCGGCGCGCAGCAGCAGGTGGCAGGCCAGTACCAGCAGCGCGGCGCAGCTGGCCAGCGACAGTCCGCGCGCGAAGCGGCGCGGCTGGCCGCCCGGCCACAGCAGCAGCGCGCCGCAGACCAGCGGCAACAGGATCGGCAGCAGTACGGCGTGATTCACGGCTGCGTCTCCCGGCTATCGTCATCGACCCGGCCATCGTCGTCGACACCGTCGTGCCCGAGCTCGTGGCGCGCGCGCAGCGCCAGCACCAGGCTGAACGCGGTCATCGCGAAGCTGATGACGATCGCCGTCAGCACCAGCGCCTGCGGTAGTGGGTCGGTGTGGCGGTCACCGCTGCCGAGGATCGGCGCGGCGTCGCTGTGCAACCGCCCCATCGCGAACAGGAACAGGTTGACGGCGTAGGTCAGCAGCGTCAGCCCCACCACCACGGTGAAGGTCTGGCCGCGCAGCAGCAGGAAGGTACCGGCGGTGGTCAGCAGGCCG
The DNA here is from genome assembly GCA_964515735.1 of uncultured Verrucomicrobiaceae bacterium. Taxonomy (GTDB): domain Bacteria; phylum Pseudomonadota; class Gammaproteobacteria; order Pseudomonadales; family CAMLJR01; genus CAMLJR01. Next base: position 15,605 of record CAZEVP010000009.1, read on the forward strand.
AGCAGGCCGGCGATCAGCAGCTCCACGTCACAAATCCTCGGGCTGGTTGGAGGGGCGGCTCAGGCGGCCGAGCTGCAGCAGCACCAGCAGCGTGCTGCCGACCACCGCCAGATAGACGCCGAGGTCGAACAGCATCGCGCTGGCCAGCTCGATCTCGCCGAGCAGTGGCAGGTGGAAATGGCCGAACGCGGAGGTCAGGAACGGGCGGCCGAACAGCCAGCTGCCGGCGCCGGTGGCGGCGGCCAGCAGGATGCCGGCGGCGGCGATGCGGCCGTAGCGCGGCTTCATCCGGCGCAGCGTCCAGCGCACGCCGCTGGCGATGTACTGCAGCACCATCGCGCAGGCGGTGATCAGGCCGGCGATGAAGCCGCCGCCGGGCAGCTGGTGGCCGCGCAGCAGCATGTGCAGCGACACCAGCAGCGCCAGCGGCAGCAGCAGCCGCGACAGCACGGCGAGGATCAGCGGGTAGCGCTCGCGCGCCCACGGCCGGCCGCTGTCGTCGGTGCGCGGCAGCGGCAGGCGCAGGCCGCCGAGCAGCGCGGCGACGCCGACCGCGGCGATGGTCAGCACGCTGATCTCGCCGAAGGTATCGAAGCCGCGGAAGTCGACCAGGATGACGTTGACGATGTTGTTGCCACCGCCGCCGCTCAGCGCGTTGGCGGTGAAGTAGCTGCCGATCGGATCGTAGCCGCGGGTCAGCACGGCGGCCGTCAGCAGCGCCACGCCGAGGCCCGCCGCCAGCGCCAGCAGCGCGTCGCGGCCGAGGCGCAGCGGGCTGGTTTCGATGGCGCCGCGCTGCGGCAGGAAGAACAGCGCCAGCAACAGCAGCACGGTGGTGACGAACTCGACGCTGAGCTGCGTCAGCGCCAGATCCGGTGCGGAGAAACGGGCGAAGGTCAGCGCGGTCAGCAGCCCGACCACGCTCATCGGCAGCAGGCACAGCAGCCGCTGCCGGTGCCACCAGACGGTGGCCAGCGTGCACAGCGCCATCACCGCGCCGAGGATTGCCACCACCGGGTCGAGCGGCTGCGGCGCCACCTCGCCGGCGATGCGCTGCATCCGCCACAGCGCGCTGCCGGCGGCGATCGCGGCGAACGCCAGCAGCAGCGCCATGTAGCGCTGCAGCGAGCCGTTCTCCAGCGTGCGCACCAGCCGCGCCGCCGTCGTCGCCAGCGTCTGCACGATGCGCTCGAACAGCAGCAGCGGGTCGGGCTGGCGCAGCCGTTCGGCCAGCGCGAACAGCGGCCGCCGAGCCGCGTAGAGCGCGACGCCGCCGACCAGCGCCGCGGCGCTCATCGCCAGCGGCAGGTTGAAGCCGTGCCACAGCGCCAGCGAGTAGTCGGGCAGGCGGCCGCCGAGCGCGGCGCTGCCGGCGCTCGCCAGCAGCGGCGCCACGGTCAGGTTCGGCAGCATGCCGACGGCGATGCAGAGCGCGACCAGGATCTCGACCGGCACCTTCATGTAGCGCGGCGGCTCGTGCGGCGGAAACCGCGGCAGGTCGTCCGGTACGCCGTTGAAGAAGACGTCGTGGATGAAGCGCAGCGAATAGGCCACCGCGAACACGCCGGCCAGCGTCGCCGCCGCCGGCAGCAGCCAGTTCCAGCGGCCGAGGTGGTCGAGGTGCAGCGTCTCGGAGAAGAACATCTCCTTGCTCAGGAAGCCGTTCAGCAGCGGCACGCCGGCCATCGCCGCCGCCGCCACCATTGCCAGCAGCGCGGTGTGCGGCATGTAGCGCCACAGCCCCTTCAGCCGGCGCATGTCGCGGGTGCCGGTCTCGTGGTCGATGATGCCGGCGGCCATGAACAGCGACGCCTTGAAGGTGGCGTGGTTGACGACGTGGAACAGCGCGGCGATCGTCGACAGGTCGGTGGCCATCCCGAGCAGCAGCACGATCAGGCCGAGGTGGCTGATCGTCGAATAGGCCAGCAGCCCTTTCAGGTCGTGCCGGAACAGCGCCACCCAGGCGCCGTACAGCAGCGTCACCAGCCCGGTACCGGCCACCAGCCAGAACCACAGCTCGCTGCCGGACAGCGTTGGGTAGAGCCGCGCCAGCAGGAACACGCCGGCCTTCACCATCGTCGCCGAGTGCAGGTAGGCCGAGACCGGCGTCGGCGCGCTCATCGCCTGCGGCAGCCAGAACTGGAACGGGAACTGCGCCGACTTGGTGAAGGCGCCGAGCAGGATCAGCACCAGCGTCAGCGGGTAGAGCGGGTGCGCGCGCACCACGTCGCCGGCGGCCAGCACCGCGTCGAGCTCGAAGCTGCCGACGATCCAGCCGAGCAGCAGCAGGCCGGCCAGCAGCGCCAGCCCGCCGGCGCCGGTCACGGCCAGCGCCATCCGCGCGCCCTTGCGGGCGCGGTTGCTGCCGCCCCAGTAGCCGACCAGCAGGAACGAGGCGACGCTGGTCAGCTCCCAGAACACCAGCATCAGCAGCAGGTTGTCGGCCAGCACCAGGCCGAGCATCGCGCCCATGAACAGCAGCAGCTGCGCGTAGAACTTCGGCGCCGAATCGCCGGTGCTCAGGTAGTAGCGCGCGTACAGGATCACCAGCAGGCCGATGCCGAGGATCAGCAGCGCGAACATCAGGCCGAGGCCGTCGAGGCGCAGGCCGAGGTTCAGCCCGATCTGCGGCAGCCAGCGCCACTGCGCCTGCAGCGTGGTGCCGTCGAGCACGGCCGGCGCCAGTGCCAGCAGCAGCGCCAGCGCGATGGCCGGCGCCAGCGCGGCCAGCCAGGCGCTGCGCCCGCGCGAGCGCACGCCGCTCAGCAGCGACAGGCTGCCGGCGAACGGCAGCAGGGTGATCAGCAACAGGGTCATCGACGACAGCTCCACTTCGTGACGCGGCGCGGCGGGGCCGCGCAGTGAATCGACGGCGCTGCCGGTGGCACGTCAGGTCTCTCGTCAGCGTGCCGCAGCGTGCGCCAGCCGCGCGCGCGGCGGGTCGGCGAAGTGGGGGTAGACCAGCGGGCGGGCGCGTGGGCCCAGGCTGCGCCGCTGCTGCAGTGACGGCATCGGTTTTCGTGTCCGGCGGCCGGGATTCGGTTCGGGCGGAGTCTATAGAAGTTCGTGTCCGGCGCGGTAGCGCGGCGGTGGTATCAATGCGCCGGCCGCGCTACGCTCCCCGGCTGTCCTGCCGTCGGGAGATCGCCATGACCACGCCGTTTTGCACCGTCTGGCGCGCCTGCGCGCTGTCGTTGGCACTGTTCGCCGTGCCGGCGCTCGCCGTCGAGAGCGTGCCGGCCGAGCGCCTCGATGCCTTCGTCGCCGCCAGCGATGCCGTCGTCGTCGACGTGCGCTCGCCGGAAGAATACGAAGCCGGCCACATCGCCGGCGCGATCAACGTGCCGCACGAGCGCATCGTCGCCGAGCCGGCGCTGCTCGATGCCTACCGCGACCGCGAACTGGTGCTCTACTGCCAGAGCGGGCGCCGCGCCGGCCTTGTCGCCGACGCGCTGACGCGCGCCGGTTTCGAGCGGCTCCACCACCTCGACGGCGACATGCTCGGCTGGCGCCAGCGACAGCTGCCGCTGGTGCAGGGCGCGCAACCGGAGTGCACCCATTGCTGAAGCCATCGAACACGTATCGGGTGAAACGCCGTGACCACTGATGCCGCACACCGCCTCGAAGGCGCCCCCAACTTCCGCGACCTCGGCGGCTGTGTCACCCGCGACGGCGGCCGCGTGCGCCGCGGCCGGCTGTTCCGCTCGCAGTCGCTGGCCAGCCTGACCGATACCGACATCGAGGCGCTGCACCGCGTCGGTATCCAGCTGGTCTGCGACCTGCGCAGCGACGGCGAGCGCCGCCGCTCGCCGAACCGGCTGCCGCCGCAGTTCGCCGGCGAGCGGCTGGAGATCGGCATCGATGCCGACCTGCGCGCCAATGGCAATCCGTTCCTCGCCGCGATCGCCGCCGACCCGACGCCGGCGGCGGCGCGCCGCGTCATGCATGCCATCTACGCCGACCTGCCGCAGGCGTTCGCCGCGATCTGGCCGCACCTGCTCGACGGCCTGCTCGAACGCGAGCGGCTGCCGGCCATCATTCACTGCACCGCCGGCAAGGACCGCACCGGTTTCGCCTGCGCGCTGCTGCTGCTCGCGCTCGACGTGCCGCGCGATGAGGTCTACCGCGACTACCTGCGCACCACCGACCTGTTCCCGGCCGAACCGGCCGCGCGCGAGCTGCACGCTGCGTTCGCCGGTCGCAGCGAACAGGCGTTGCCGTTAGAGGCGATGTTGCCGTTCGCCATGGTCGAAGCGGATTATCTCGACGCCGCGCTGACCGCAATCGAACGCGAGCACGGCGGTGTCGACAACTATCTGCGTGATGTTGCCGGGCTCGATGTCAGGCGGCGTGCGCGGTTGCGAGAGTTGCTGGTGGAGGTATGAAGAGCTGTCTCTGTCCTCACTCGGACGATTCGGCTGCCTCACTCCCTGACTGAGCCGCCAGCTCCTCCCGCGCCTTTTCCAGCAATGCGATGGCGGGATTGTCCGCGTCCATGTGGGGGTGGTACGCCAAAGGACTGATCGTGCGTATGGCGCGGGCAAAGCGCCTGTCCTGCATCTGCCGCTCCGCAACCATCATTCGCACGCTGGCGTCATAGGGCGCGAGTTCCAGGGCCCATTCCAGCCCCTCAAGGGCTGCTTTGGTCGGTTCCTTGTCTTGTTCGATAAAGCTCAGGTAGTAATAGATGAGTGGGATGGGATTGTCGTTCTCGATCTTGTTCACTGAGATGAAATGCCCGCGCGCCGCCTGCCACGCCTCTTCGGTCTCTGTTTCGGTTGCCATGCGTGTCAGGGCATAGCCCTTCTGGATGAGCGCTGACATGTTGCCGGGAGCCGCGGCAAGTGCCTTGTCGGCGGCGCGGATGGCCGCTTCATCGTTGCCCGCGTCGAATTCCGCTTCGGCCAGCGCCGCCTGCACGGCCGGTTCGTCCGGATACTTTCCCGCGACTTCCCGCGCATCCTGAACCACCTCTGCCGCGGTTTGCGGGTGCACACCGCGTTGCGAACGAATGCGAATCGGCATGCTGGCGGCTTCGGCTTCGCTCAGCTTCCGCACCGTGATCTGTCCGAGGCTCAGCCAATCAGGAGGAACTCTGAGGTATTGCATTTTGCGCTGCTTCAGATAGCCATCCAGCGCCTTGTCCAGTGCTTTCAGGTCGCCAAGGGCCGCCGTCGCGGCCGAGAGTTCTGTCTCCCCTTCATTCAGTCGGTTCAGGTAGTTGACGAGCTGCTTGCGGCGGTCACTGTCGGTGAACAGATAGTGAAACAGCAACCAGCTGCGGCCGTAGAAATTGTCGTAGTTCTTCGACTTCTCGGCTGCATAGAGCCTCGAATCCAGCAACCGCTCGATACTCACATCCCTGGCTCCGAACAGTTCACGGGCTCGATGCTCAGCTGGCAGCCCAAGTCCGACCGCGCCATCGTTTTCGAATTTCGCCGTAGCGAAATACTCCGCAAAACCTTCGCCGTACCAGCGAGGTATCAGATAGGGCGCGTTCACCGCCATGAAGTGATGCGCGTATTCGTGCATCAGCACGCGCTCTGATTCGGACGACTTGCCACCGTGCGTGACATCGATCGGGGGAATGATGGCAAGGGAACCGCCTGCGCGCGGCATGTAGAAGCCTCCTACGTAGCGAGCATCTTTCCCGGAGCCATAGAGCTTGCGGACGATTTGCTTGCTGCGCACCACGTATATCGTCACGCGACTGGACGGACTGGGCTTGATCTTCCTGGATGGCAGCACGGCGCTCATCGCACTGTGGTACCGCTCCAGCCTGTCGGAGTATTTGCGGATATCTTTTTCGCTTTCGTCCGCGTAGATCACGAAGTGATTGCTGCTGGCCTCGTGCCAGTCGGCCAGCACGTCGCCGGAAAGAAGCAAATACAAAAAAATAGCCGCCGTAGAGAGAGCTTTGCGCATCGAACAATCCTTTATCGGAGTCACACGGAATAGCTGCGTACGATGATGAATCTATCCATGACTTTGGGCTGGAGAGGCTTGAGAGTGTCTCGTGAATAGTAAGGGTTGGATGTGATTAACCGACATGTTGCCGCAAAAACGCCAGCGTCCTTTCCATTGCCAGCGCTGAGTTGGCCGGTTCGAACGCGGCGCGCTGATCGCAGTTGAAACCGTGATCGGCGGAATAGACGTGACAGGCCTGTTCCGGATGCGCCGACAGGATTTTCTTCACGTTGGCGAGCGGAATGCTTTTGTCCTTGTCGCCGAAGTGGAACAGCACCGGGCAGCGCGGACGTTCGTGCAGGAAGTCGACGACGAGCCGGCCGTAGTACGACACCGCGCACGCCAGCCCCGGCAGCCGCGTCGCCGCCAGCCATGCCAGCGTGCCGCCCCAGCAGTAGCCGACCACGGCGACCTTGCCCGGCCCGAGCGGCGATTGCGCGGCGGCGGCGAGGTCGAGCACAGCGTTGTCGAGCGACACCTTCTCCATCACCGCTTTGGCGCGGGCCATGTCATCCGGCGTGTAGCCGGTCTCAAAATTGCGCGCGACGCGGTCGAACAGCGTCGGCGCCAGCGCGACATAGCCCTCGGCCGCGAAGCGGTCGGCGACGCTGCGGATGTGGGCGTTGACGCCGAAGATCTCCTGCAGCACGACGACGGTGCCACGCGGCTCGCCGGTCGGCTGGGCGCACCAGGCCTTCAGTGCGTGGCCGTCGCTCGCCTGCAGGGGGTGCCAGTCACCCATCACGCCTCTCCGCTGTCCGGTTTGAAATGACTTCGAATTGTACGGTGGTTGGTTGGGCGCAGTGCCGGGAGCGGTGGGGGTCTGCCCTTCGGGACACGTGACAAGTACATCCATGTAGCTCTTCAGAGACATCCCTGTCTCTGAAGGTCCCGAAGGGCAGACCCCCACCGCTCCTGCCAGCCGCAGCGGGATGTTCAGATCGCCGCGATTTCCAGACGCTCGAAGCCGCGCCGTTGCAGCGCCGGCCACAGCGCGTGCGCGCCGGCATCGTCGGCGGTCAGCGCGGCGACTGGCGCCGTCGATGCGGCGTCGCCGTGCAGCCGGTGTTCGTCGAGCAGATGAACGGTGCGGCGCGCGATGGCATCGCCCGAGTCGACCCACTGCAGCGGCACGCCGGCGGCGCGCTGCAGTTCGTCGCGCAGCAGCGGGAAGTGGGTGCAGCCGAGCACGACGGTGTCGGCGCCGCCGTCGATGAACGGCTGCAGCAGCTCGCGCAGCAGCGACTCGTCGACCGCTTCGCCGCGCAGCTTGCGCTCGGCCTGCTCGACCAGCGCGCCGGAGCCGACGCGAATGACGCGGCAGTCGGCGGCGAAGTCGCGGATCAGCTGCCCGGTGTAGGGGCGCGCCACGGTGCCCGGCGTCGCCAGCAGGCCGATGATGCGGTTGCGGCTCAGCTGCGCGGCCGGTTTGATCGCCGGCACCACGCCGACGATCGGCAGCCGGTAGTGGCTGCGCAGTCGCGGCAGCGCGACGGTACTGGCGGTGTTGCAGGCGACGACCACCAGCTTCGGCGCGTAGTGCGCCAGAAGCGCGTCGAGCACGGCGTGCACGCGCTCGACCAGTTCGTCTTCCGGTTTCGGTCCGTACGGAAACGCCGCGTTGTCGCAGGCGTAGACGCAGCGCTCGGCCGGCAGCCGCGCGCGCAGCGCGTCGAGGATGGTCAGGCCGCCGACGCCGCTGTCGAAGACCAGCAGCGGCTGTTCGGGAAGGGGCGTGGAGAGTGGCGGCATGATTCGGGCGTGCGGCATTCGGGCGTGCGAAAAAGGCGTGCCATTGTGACGCGGCGGCCGCGCGGGGCGCCACTGGCCGCGCGCGGAGCCATCGTTTAGGCTCGGGACCGCCACATCCGGATCACCGCCCTTCGACGACACACTTCCATAACAAACAGAGAGGATCATCTGATGACGACGCCATTCTGGTGCCTGCTGGTCGCCACCTTCCTGCCCTTCGTCTGGGCCTTCACCGCCACCGCGCAGCGCAAGCGCCAGTTCGGCGCGATCGACAATCATCACCCGCGCCAGCAGCAGGCGCAGCAGACCGGCCTCGGCGCGCGGGCGCTGGCGGCACAGCAGAACGCCTGGGAGGCGCTGGCGATGTTCACGCCGGCGGTGCTGGTCGCGCATCTGAACGGCGCCACCGCCGGGCAGGCGGCGACGGCGGCGATGCTGTTCATCGCCATGCGCATCGCGCACGGGGTGTTCTATCTCGCCGATCTGGGCACGCTGCGTTCGCTGGCCTGGACGGTCGGCGCCGGTGCGGTGATCTGGCTGTTCGTACTGGCGGCGTGAGCCGCCGGCAATCCGCCATTTTCGTGGAGGGTCCACCATGCCCCAGATGATGAAAGCAGCCATCTTCGTCGAGCCCGGACGCATCGTGCTCGACGACAAGCCGGTGCCCGACGTCGGCCCGCTCGACGCGCTGGTCCGCGTCACGACGACGACGATCTGCGGCACCGATGTCCACATTCTCAAGGGCGAGTATCCGGTGGCGCGTGGGCTGACCATCGGCCACGAGCCGGTCGGCGTCATCGAGAAACTCGGCTCGGCGGTCACCGGCTATCGCGAGGGCCAGCGCGTGCTGGCCGGCGCGATCACGCCGAGCGGTCACAGCTACGCCTGTCTGTGCGGCTGCGCGGCGCAGGACGGCCCCGGCACGCCGCACGGTTTTCGCGCCGCCGGCGGCTGGAAGTTCGGCAACACGATCGACGGCTGTCAGGCCGAATACGTGCTGGTACCCGACGCGATGGCCAACCTCAGCCCGGTTCCCGATCACCTCAGCGATGAACAGGTGCTGATGTGCCCGGACATCATGTCCACCGGCTTTGCCGGCGCCGAGAGCGGCGGCGTCAGGATCGGCGACACGGTGGCGGTGTTCGCGCTCGGCCCGATCGGCCTGTGCGCGGTGGCCGGCGCGAAGCTGCTCGGGGCGAGCCGGATCATCGGCGTCGACACCGTGCCGGGCCGTCTCGACGCCGCCAAGGCGCTCGGCGCCGATGCGGTGATCGATTTCCGCCAGACCGAGCCGGTCGCCGAGATCATGCGGCTGACCGACGGTCGCGGTGTCGACGTCTCGATCGAGGCGCTCGGCACGCAGCAGACCTTCGAGTCGTCGCTGCGGGTGCTGCGGCCGGGCGGCACGCTGTCGAGCCTCGGTGTCTATTCGGACGACCTGCGCATTCCGCACGACGCTTTCGGCGCCGGGCTGGCCGACCTGCGCATCGTCTCCACGCTTTGCCCCGGCGGCAAGGAGCGCATGCGCCGCCTGATCAGCGTGCTGGCATCGGGACGCGCGGACCTGAGCCGGCTGGTCACCCACCGCTATCCGCTCGACCGCATCGAGGAGGCCTACGAGCTGTTCGCGAACCAGCGCGACGGTGTGTTGAAGGTTGCGATCACGCCGTGAGCGGTGTTGGAGATCAGTTGGGCCAGCGAATGGTGAAACGCGCGCCGCCGAGCGCGCTGCTCTCGCCGATGTCGAGTTCGGCGCCGTAGCTGTCGAGGATGTCGATGGCGACGGCGAGTCCGATTCCCTGTCCCGGCGCGTAGGTGTCGGCGCGCTGGCCGCGCTGCAGGATCGCGCTGCGGTGGTCGGTGGCGATGCCGGGGCCGTCGTCCTCGACCACCAGCACCTGCCAGCGCTCGCCTGGCGTGGCGCCGAGGCGAACCTGCCGCCGGCACGCCTTGCAGGCGTTGTCCATCAGGTTGCCGAGCACCTCGAACAGGTCGGCCTCGTCGCCGCGCACGTGGCAGTCGTCGGCGATCTGCAGTGCGATGTCGACGCCCTTGTCGAAGTGGACCTTGGCGAAGGTGGCGGCGAGCTTGTCGGCGATCGGCCGCAGCTCGGTGCGTCGGCCGAGCCGGCGCGCGCCGCTGGTGACGGCGCGCTGCAGCTGGTAGCCGATCAGCTGATCCATCCGCGCGACCTGTTCGTCGAGCAGCGCGCGGTCGGGTTCACTCTGGCTGGCGGCTTGACGCAGCACCGCCAGCGGCGTCTTCAGACTGTGGGCGAGGTCGGCCAGCGTGTTGCGGTAGCGCTCGCGCTGCTGCTGTTCGCGGCCGAGCAGCTGGTTCAGGTTGGCGGCCAGCGGCTGCAGCTCCTCCGGGTAGCGCTCCGGCAGCGCCGCGCGCCGCCCCTGTTCGAGCTCGGCCACATCCTGCGCCAGCTGGCGCAGCGGTTTCAGCCCCCAGCGCAGGATCGCCGCCTGCGCCACCGTCAGCAGCAGCGCCGCGCCGCCGAGCCAGAACCAGAGCTGGCGCAGGAAGGCGCGCAGCTCGCCCTGCAGCAGCGTCGGCTCTTCCAGCAGCGTGAACACCAGCGGCAGATCCTCGCCGCTCTCGTTTTCCCACACCGTCTGGTACTGGTAGCGCAGGTAGCCGTTGCGGCCGAGCTGTTCGTAGCGTTCGATGCCGACCGGCGGCGGCTGGCCGGCCGCCAGCAGCGTGTTGTCGAGCTGCAGCGCCTGGCTCGACGGCGACTGCCACAGCACGTCGCCCTGCGGCTTGTGGACGGTGGCGTAGAGGCCGGAGTTCAGCTGCGCCAGCCGCGGGTCGCTGCTCGGGCTGTCGGCGGAGAGGGTGTCGCCGCTCAGTTCGAGCGCGCCGAGCAGCGCGTAGAACTGCGCGCGCAGCCGCTCGCCGGCGGCGGCGAGCTGGCTCTCCTCGAACGAGCGGGCGAGAAAGGCGCCGGTGGCGGCGAGATAGAGCGGCAGGCTGATCAGGCTGGCCACCAGCAGCCGCTGCGTCAGCGACCGGGGCGGGCGGGGCGTCGAGGTGGCCGGCGCGGCCTCAGCCATTGGCGTCGGCCGCCAGTTCGAAGCGGTAGCCACGGCCGCGCACGGTGCCGATCGGCGCCAGCGTGTGGTCCGGATCGAGCTTCTTGCGCAGGCGGCCGATGAACACTTCGATGACGTTGCTGTCGCGGTCGAAATCCTGGTCGTACAGGTGTTCGGTCAGTTCGGTCTTGGAGACCACCTGGCCGTGGCGGTGGGCGAGGTAGAGCAGCGCCTTGTATTCGTAGGCAGTCAGCTCGACGTTGCCGCCGCCGACGCTGACGGTCTGCGCGGCGGTGTCGATGGCGAGCGGGCCGAACTGCAGGCGCGGGCTGGCGAAACCGCCGGAGCGGCGCAACAGCGCGTTCAGCCGCGCGATCACCTCCTCGATGTGGAACGGCTTGGTGACGTAGTCGTCGCCGCCGGCGTCGAGCCCGGCCACCTTGTCCTGCCAGCCGCCGCGCGCGGTCAGCACCAGGATCGGGAAGCGTTTGCCCCGCTCGCGCACCTGACGGATCACGCTGATGCCGTCGACCTGCGGCAGGCCGAGGTCGACGACGGCGAGGTCGTAGTCGTATTCGCCGGCGAGGTAGAGCGCCTCGCGGCCGTCGGCGGCCTGATCGACGGCGTAGCCGTGCTGCGTCAGCTGTTGCGCCAGCTGCGTGCGCAGCGCCTGTTCATCCTCGACCAGCAGCAATCGCATCGTTTTCTCCCAGGGCGTGGTTCAGCGCGCGGGCACGGTAACGGTCCTGACCCGACCGTCGCGTTGCAGCACACGCACGCGATAGTCGTTGCCGGCCTGTTGCACGCCGACCACCTTGCCGCCGTAGCTGCCCTCGACCTGACGGATGACATCGTTGACCGGGCGCAGCGGCCGGCTGTCGTAGCCGCTGTCGCGGCGCTCGTAACCGCGTTCGCGATTCTCCTGCCGCGCGTCGTCGCGGTAGCGATCGTCGCCGGCGCGGTAGTCGCGCGTGCGCTCAAAGCGGGACGGATCGCGGGCCGATTCGCGTGAATAGGGATCGTGGCGGAACTGGCCGGGCTGGATCGGGTTGGAATAACCCGGCTGCGGGTAGCTGCGCGAACTCGGGTAGCCGAACTGGTCGTAGCTGCGCGGCCCCTCGAAACCGGGCTGCGGATAGCTGCGCTGCGGCTGTGGTTGCGCGCGTGAGTCATTGCGGCGGCCATCGTTGCGACGGCTGTCGCTGCGGCGGGTTTCGAAACTGTCGCGCGAAACGTCGATGCGGCGCGACGATTCCCGCGGTTCCCGGTTCCGCTCGCCGTCGTCGGCCGCGAGAACGGGTGCGACGGTGCCACAGCTCAGTGCGATCAGCAGCGAAGTCAGGATCGGTCGAAGGCGCGCGATCACGGCGGTCAGGGCCTCACCAGGCAGGTTTCACATCGACGTCGACGGGCAGGCGCGAACCCGGATCGTAGGGCATCTCGGTCACGTAATCGCGACCGTGATAGCGATAACTGACCCGGTATGCTACCACCTCGTCGCGCCACGCCCGCTCCTCGACGACGCGGCAGACCTGCTCGTCGCGGTAGCCGCGATGGCGATTGCGCTGGCCGATGTCGTTGCCGACCGCCGCACCGAGCGCGGCACCGGCGACGGCGCCAACCTTGCGATTGCTGTTGCGGTGGCCGACCGCGTTGCCGAGCGCGCCGCCGATGATGGCGCCGAGAATCGGCGCGGTGTAGCTGCGCGGTCCGCTCTCGACCGGCACCGGTTCGTTCCAGCACTGCTCGCGCGGCTGCGAATAGCTGCGCGATTCGACGATCGGTTCGACGCGGGTGACCTGGGCGTACTCGGCCGGTCGGCGGCTGGCCTGCGTCGGCATGGCGGTGGCGATCAGGGCGGCGCTGAACAGCGCGGTGGTGGCGTAGCGGCGGATGTCGTTCATGACTCCCTTCCTCGGGCGGATATCGTCGCAGTGACGGTAGTCGGCGCCAGCTGAATCGTGACTGAACTGTGCGCGGACACGTCGCAGTGCTGTGTTACGATCCGGCGCGTTTCACGCACGCCCTGATACCGGAGGTTCGCATGTCGGCCCTGTTTCGCCGCATCGTCGCCCTGCTGCTGGTCGCAGCGCTGTCGCCGCTGTCCGGCTGCGGTTATCTGATCTTCAACGAGCGCGTCGGTCAGCCCGACGGCGAGATCGACTGGGGCATCTTCGCGCTCGACGCCGTCGGTCTGCTGTTCGGCATCATTCCCGGCGTCATCGCCTTCGCCGTCGATTTCTCGACCGGCTGCATCTATCTGCCGAACACGCACCTGCACAGTGGTGTTCAGCCGCTGCCGGGCGCGCCGTCGCCGGTGTCGGCGTGGGAGCTGGTGGCCGTGGTGCCGCCGTTTGCCAGCGAAGCCGAAGTCGACGAGGCGCTGCGGCACGCGCTGGCCGACCGCCCCGATCTGCAGGCGGCGCTGGATGCCGGCAGGGTCGAATGGCGGCGCGAGCTGCCGCAGGGCTGAGTCGCCCCGTTCATCCGCGGTTCATCCATTCGTGGGCACCCTTCCGGCATCCGTGCATTCGGTGGAGTGCTGATGCATTCAACAGGGTTTTCGTCCGCATCGCGCGAACGCGAGCGGCGAACACCGGACATCAACGAGGAGAAAACGACATGAAGCAGCGTGCCCTGATGGCCGCGATGGTGGCGGCGGCAGTTGCGCTCGGCGGGTGCAGCATCGACCCGTACACCGGCGAGGAGAAGGTCAGCAACACCGGCAAGGGCGCCGGTGTCGGCGCGGTCGCCGGCGCCGTGGTCGGTGCCGCCACGTCGAGCAAGAAGGACCGCGGCAAGGGCGCACTGATCGGCGCCACCGCCGGTGCCGCCATCGGTGGCGGCGTCGGCTACTACATGGACACGCAGGAGAAGAAACTGCGCCAGCAGCTCGAAGGTACCGGCGTGCGCGTGCAGCGTGTCGGCGACAACATCAAGCTGATCATGCCGGGCAACATCACCTTCGCCGTCGGCAGCGAGCAGATCGCGCCCGGTTTCTACGACGTGCTGAACAGCGTCGCGCTGGTGCTGCGCGAGTACGACAAGACCGCGATCGACATCAAGGGCTACACCGACAGCACCGGCAGCTTCGAATTCAACCAGAGCCTGTCGGAACGCCGCGCCGAGAGCGTCGCCCGCTACCTGATCAACCAGCAGATCGTGCCGGGCCGCGTGCGCACTGCCGGCTACGGCCCGCGCCACCCGATCGCCGACAACGGCAGCGAGGCCGGCCGCGCGCAGAACCGGCGTGTCGAAATCGATCTGGTGCCGATCCAGTAAGCGATCGCCGGAAACGACAAGGCCGCCCGTGGGCGGCCTTGTCGTTTGTGGATCATCGAAAACTCTGTGGGTGATGGAAGGCGTCTGCGGCGGTTCCGCTCATTTCGGCGGGAACCGGTCGAGGATGGCGGCGATCACCGCCTGCACCTGCTTCGTCAGTTCGGTTGGATCGTCACCGCGCAGCGTGACCGTTTCGCTACCGCGCCAGGTCAGCTCCTCGCTGCGCGCGTCGAGGAAGTCGACCAGCACCTGTGCCTGACGTTCGATCGTGGTGCCGCCGATCGGAAAACCGATCGAGACGCCGACACCGACATTACCGCCGAAGCTGCCCATGCCGACGCTGCCGCGCGCGTTGCTGTCGGAGACCCTGGCGGTGCTGCTGACGTAGTAGCGAACCAGGAAGTCGGCGCCGGCGCGGTCCGCGGCCGGTGCGAACCGCGCCTTCAGCTGTTCGTCGACGGCGTTGCGAACGCGCTTGGCCAGCAGTGGATCGAACTGGTCGCTGACGCCACTGCGCTCGTCGAGCCAGTGATAGTGCCGGTAGCCGGAGAAGTCGGTGGCGGGGTCGTAGTCGATGCTCGGCCCGCCGGAGCAGGCGGCCAGCAGCAGCGACAGCAGCGCGGTGGCGATGGTGCGTTTCATCGTCGGTCTCCGGTGTCACATGGCAGCGCATGGTAGACCATTCGCCGCGACCGCCGCAGCGGCTTCATACGGCACGTTGGCGACCGCCGGCGATCCGACTACGATGGCGTCTGTCCAACGCGTCGAAGCCGTGTCGCAATCGCCGGTCCGGCCTCGCAATAATTTCAGGAAATAGGTATGCGCCTCGTCCGATCCGTACTGGTTTCGTTGCCGATCCTCCTGTCGCTGGATGCCGCGGCGGGTGGTTTCGGTCAGTTCAGCGGCGTCTCCACCAAGGGCAACCTGTCGGTGTGGCGCGTCAACCACGGCAACGGCGCGGTGTCACTCTGCTCGTTCGAGGGCTACAAGAACGAGCCGGTCTGTTATCCGTGGAGCAGCGGCGGTACCGCCGGCAACTACGAGATCATCGGCGGCGATGACGTGCTGTCGACCTGGCGCATCAACGCCAGCACCGGCGCATTGTCGCTGTGCGAGTACCGCGAGATGACCGATCCGCCGGTCTGCACGCCGTGGTCGACGCAGTGACGGGGGAGTGGGTTGTGCGGTTCAGGCAGTGGGAGTGGCAGTCATGAAGATTCTCGACAGATCGAAGGCGACGGTCGCCGCGGCGATGACGGTGATGCTGTTGGCGGCCTGCGCCACGTCGCCGACCGGGCGCAAGCAGTTGCTGCTGTTCTCGGAGAACGAGGTCAACAAGATGGGTGTGGCCGCCTACGAGGACATCAAGAAAAACCAGAAGGTCAGCACCGATGCCAGGATCAATCGCTACGTGCAGTGCGTCTCCAGTGCGCTGCTGACGACATTGCCGGGCGACGAGGGCAAGGGCTGGGAGATCAACGTGTTCGAGGACGACACCCCGAACGCGTTCGCGCTGCCGGGGCGCAAGATCGGTGTGCACACCGGTCTCCTGAAAGCGGCGCAGAACCAGCACCAGTTGGCCGCCGTCATCGGCCACGAGATCGGTCACGTCGAGGCGCATCACAGCGGCGAGCGGCTGTCGGTGCAGACCACCGCCGGTGTCGCGGCGACGGCGGCGGCGATCATGCTCGGCAGCAACTCCAGCGAGCGCAACATGGCGATGGCGGCGCTCGGCGTTGGCGCCACGGTCGGTGTGATCCTGCCGTTCAACCGCACGCAGGAGTCCGAGGCTGACACCATCGGCCTGCGCTACATGGCGAAGGCCGGTTTCGATCCGAACGAGAGCATCAAGCTGTGGGAGAACATGGCGGCTGAGGCGGGCAGCGGCAACAAGCCGCCGGAATTCCTGTCGACGCACCCATCGGACCAGACGCGGATGGCGCGGCTGCGCAAGGAGATTCCGTCGGTAATGCCGAGCTACCAGCAGGCGCGCGCGCAGGGGCTGTCGCCGAACTGCAAGCGCTGAGCTGATCGACGGGCATGAAAAAGGCGGGGTGATCCCGCCTTTTTCATGCCTTTGTTTTCTGGCGTGCCGCAGCAGTCAGCCGTCGTCGCACTCGACGTGCTGGTTCATCTCCAGCGCTGGCTGGTCGCAGCTCGGTGTGCCGACCACCTTCGCCGGCACGCCGGCGACGCAGGTGTGCGGCGGCACTTCCTTCAGCACGACGCTGCCGGCGCAGACCTGCGCGCCGTCCCCCACGCGAATGTTGCCAAGGATCGCCGCACCGGCGCCGATCAGCACGCCGTTGCCGATCTTCGGGTGGCGGTCGCCGCTCTCCTTGCCGGTGCCGCCGAGCGTCACCGACTGCATGATCGAGACGTTGTCGCCGACCACCGCGGTCTCGCCGATGACGACAGCGGTGGCGTGGTCGAGCATGACGCCGCGGCCGACGCGCGCGGCCGGGTGGATGTCGACACCGAACTCGCCGGAGATGCGGTTCTGGAAGAACAGCGCCAGCGATTCGCGGCCGTGGCGCCACAGCCAGTGCGCGACGCGGTACGACTGCAGCGCGTGGAAGCCTTTGTAGAACAGGAACGGCTCGTGCAGCGCGCGGCAGGCCGAGTCGCGCTCGCGCACGGCGCGCAGGTCGCAGCGGATCGCCGCGCAGATGCCGGGGTCGGCGGAGAACGCCTGTTCGATCACCTCGCGTACCAGCAGCGCCGAGGCGGTCGGGCTGTCGAGCTTGTGCGCGAGGTGGAACGACAGCGCCGCCTCCAGCGTGTCGTGATTGAGGATCGTCGCGTGCAGGAAGCTGGCGAGGATCGGCTCGCGCGCCGCTTCGGCCGCGGTCTCCTCGCGGATGGTCTGCCACAGCGGGTCGGCGCTGATCGTGCGGCGATGCGGTCGGGTGCTCATGGCGTTGGCTCCGGGACAGATCGGGCGATTATAAGGGAGCTTCGGCGATTCAGACCTGTAGCGGCGGCTCGTCGAGGGCCGCCAGCTGCTCGCGCAGTTCGAGGATGTGGTCGGCCCAGTAGCGCGGCTGGCCGAACCACGGGAACGCCAGCGGGAAGGCCGGATCGTCCCAGCGGTTCGCCAGCCATGCCGCGAAGTGCATGATCCGCAGAGCGCGCAGCGCCTCGATCAGGCCGATCTCCTTCAATGGGAAGTCGCGGAACTCGTTGTAGCCCTCCAGCAGCGTCGACAGCTGCGCGCTGCGCTCGTGGCGCTCGCCCGACAGCATCATCCACAGATCCTGGATCGCCGGTGCCATGCGGCTGTCGTCGAGGTCGACGAAGGCCCACTGGCCGTCGCGGCTGAGGATGTTGCCGACGTGGCAGTCGCCATGACTGCGGATGGTACGCGGCGCGATGTCGCGGAATTTCGCCTCGATCTTCGGCAGCAGGTCGCGGCACAGCGATTCATAGGGGTGGCGCAGGTCGGCCGGGATGCAGCGCGAGAGGATCAGCTCGACGCTGGCGTAGCCGAAGGTCTGCACGTCGAGCGTTGGTCGCTCTCGATAGGGCTGCAGCTCGCCGACCGCGTGCAGCCGCGCCATCAGCCGGCCGAGCATCTCCAGCGTGTCGAAGTCGGACAGCTCCGGCGCCGAGCCGCCGCGGCGCGGGAATAAAGAGAAGCGGAAGTCGCCGTGGCGCAGCAGCGTCTGGCCATCCGCATCGACGAGCGGGGCGATGACCGGCAGCTCGGCCTCGGCCAGTTCGAGCGAGAAGCGGTGCTCTTCGAGGATCTGCGCGTCGCTCCAGCGCTCGGGGCGGTAGAACTTGGCGATCAGCGGCTCGCCACCGTCGATGCCGATCTGGTAGACGCGGTTTTCGTAGCTGTTCAGTGCGAACACGCGCAGGTCAGAGAGACGGCCGGTGCTCTCGACGGCGTCGATCACCCGCTCGGGCGACAGCGAGGCGAAGGGGTGCAGGTCGGACATGGCGGCGGCCCGGTGGTAGCGGGCGCCCACTCTACCAGCTCGGCCCCGCCGCTTCAGGTTGCCGGCGTTCGCGCCAGCGCCCACAACTCGACCGCGGTGGCGCCGGCGTTCAGCAGCAGCCGGCTCAGTGCGGCCGCCGTCGCGCCGGTGGTGACGACATCGTCGACCAGCGCCACCCGCAGCCCCGCCACCGGCCGCTGCAGTGCGAATGCGCCGCGCAGATTGCGGGCGCGGGTTTTGGCATCGAGGCTTTGCTGTGGTGCCGTCGCCCGCGTCCGCCGCAGCGCCCTCATCGCCACCGGAATGGCGAGCGCGGCGCCGAGCCGGTCGGCGATCAGTTCGGCCTGATTGAAGCCGCGCACCCAGCGCCGCCGCCAGTGCAGCGGCACCGGCACGATCAGCTCGGCGTCGGTGCCGGTGCGGCGCAGTTCGTCGAGCAACAGTGTCGTCAGCAGCTGCCCGCCCGGTAGCCGGCCGCGGTACTTGAAGGTGGCCAGCAGCTGGCTGGCCGGCGGCCGGTACAGCAGCGGCGCGACGCAGCGCTGCCACGGCGGCGGCTGGCTCAGGCAGGCGCCGCAGCCGGCCTGCGGTTGCGGCAGTGGCAGGGCGCAGCGTGGGCACGGGAAGCGGGTCCGCGGCAGTTCGGCGTGGCAGCCGGCGCAGAGGTCGAGACCGGGGCCGGCCGGGCCGGCGCAGAGCAGGCAGGTCGGGGGCAGCAGCGCGCCGAGCAGACGGCGCCAGTGGGGGTGGTTGTTAACCATGGGCATCCTTGCAGGTTGACAGTGATTTGCCGGCCGCTACCATGGCCAGCTTCCGCATCCGCATTTTCGAGCCGTGAAAAGCGGCGCTGCGCCAGCCTAGCGCAGCCGCTGCCGCCATTCCCGTCTGGAGTTCACATGAACGCCCCGCTGTCCGTCCTTCCCGCCGCCGAGCTGCGCCACGACTGGAGCCGCCCGGAGATCGAGGCGCTGTTCGCGCTGCCGTTCAACGACCTGCTGTTCCGCGCCGCCGGCGTGCACCGCCAGCACTTCGACCCGAACCAGGTGCAGGTCAGCACGCTGCTGTCGATCAAGACCGGCCGCTGCCCGGAGGACTGCAAGTACTGCCCGCAATCCAACCGCTACGACACCGGCCTGGAGCCGGAGAAGCTGATGGAGGTGCAGAAGGTCATCGAGGAGGCGAAGGCGGCCAGGGCACAGGGCAGCTCGCGCTTCTGCATGGGCGCGGCGTGGCGCTCGCCGAAGAAGAAGGACATGCCGTACGTGACGGCGATGGTGCGCGGCGTCAAGGAGCTCGGCCTCGAAACCTGCATGACGCTCGGCATGCTCAGCGCCGAGCAGGCGCACGAGCTGGCCGAGGCCGGCCTCGATTACTACAACCACAACCTCGATACCTCGCCGGAGTTCTACGGCGAGATCATCACGACCCGCACCTATCAGGACCGGCTGGAGACGCTCGACTACGTTCGCAGCGCCGGCATCAAGGTCTGCAGTGGCGGCATCGTCGGCATGGGCGAGTCGGTGCGCGACCGCGCCGGCCTGCTGCAGCAGCTGGCCAACCTGCCGCAGCACCCGGAGAGCGTGCCGATCAACATGCTGGTCAAGGTCGAGGGCACGCCGCTGGCGGAGCAGGACAACCTCGATCCGTTCGACTTCATCCGCACCATCGCCGTCGCGCGTATCCTGATGCCGAAGTCGCACGTGCGGCTGTCGGCCGGCCGCGAGGCGATGAACGAAGAGATGCACGCGCTGGCCTACTTCGCCGGCGCCAACTCGATCTTCTACGGCGAGAAGTTGCTGACCACGCCGAACCCGGAGGCGAACAAGGATATGCAGCTGTTCGCGCGCCTCGGCATCAAGCCGGAACAGCGCAACGCCGAGCATTGCGAGGACGATGTGGAGCACGAACTGCATGAGCGGATCGAGCGGGCGCAGAACGACCGGTTTTTCTACGACGCTGCGGCTTCCCGGTAGTTGATCGGGCGCTGTTCCGTGCCGGCGAGCGGGAGGTAACTCCGTTCAGGACCCGCACAAGTACATCCCTGCACCCAAAGCATTCGCTACGCTCATGGGGCGGGCTCTAGCTCTTCAGCGACATCCCTGTCGCTGAAGGTCCTGAACGGAGTTACCTCCCACTCGCTGCCAATGGCAGTGGTAACGACTTTTTTGTTCTTTGCCGTTCAGCCCTTTTGGGCTTGGCACTGTGGCTCGCAGGCGGGGAGCGGGTACACCCTGCGGGACCTTCAGCGACAGGGATGTCGCTGAAGAGCTACATGGATGTACTTGCCGCGTGTCCCGCAGGGTGTACCCGCTCCTCGCCCTCCACTGCCGTCACAAGACATTCCAATGAACCTCGATCAAACCCTGCAACCCGCCCTCGAAGAGCGAAAAGCGCAACAGCTCTACCGCGAACGCCGCGTTGTCGAAACCGCGCAGGGCGCCGAGGTGATTGTCGACGGCAGGCGCTGCCTGAACTTCTGCAGCAACGACTACCTCGGCCTCGCCAACCATCCCGATGTCATCAAAGCGTTTCAGCACGCGGCGAACGAGTTCGGCGTCGGCAGCGGCGCATCGCATCTGGTCTGTGGCCACAGCCGTTTGCACCACGAACTCGAAGAGCAGCTGGCCGACTTCACCGGCCGGCCGCGCGCGCTGCTGTTCTCGACCGGCTACATGGCCAACCTCGGCGTCGTCAACGCGCTGCTCGGGTCGAACGATTTCATCTTCGAGGACAAACTGAACCACGCCTCGCTGCTCGATGCCGGCCTGCTCAGTGGCGCGCGCTTCCAGCGCTTCCTGCACAACGACCTGCAAAACCTCGAAGCGAAACTCGAACGCGCGGGCGAAGGCAGAAAACTGATCTGCGTCGACGGTGTTTTCAGCATGGACGGCGATACCGCACCGCTTACTGAACTGGCCGCGCTGGCGCGGAAACACGGTGCCTGGCTGATGGTCGACGACGCGCACGGCTTCGGTGTGCTCGGCGAACGCGGCGCTGGCTGCGCCGAGCAGTTCCGGCTCGATACGGAGCAACTTCCGATCCTGATGGGCACGCTCGGCAAAGCGATCGGCAGCTTCGGCGCCTTCGTCGCCGGCAGTGAGGCGTTGATCGAAACGCTGATCCAGTTCGCCCGCACCTACATCTATACGACGGCGCTGCCACCGGCCGTCGCCGCCGCGACGTCGGCGAGCCTCGATCTCGTCCGGCGCGAAACGTGGCGGCGCGAACATCTGCGGAGCCTGACTGCCCGCTTTCGCCGCGGCGCCGAGCAGCTCGGGCTGGCGCTGATGCCCTCCGATTCGGCGATCCAGCCGCTGCTGGTCGGCGATGCCGGTCGCGCACTCGAACTGAGCCGACAGCTGGCCGATCGCGGTCTGTGGATCTCGGCGATTCGGCCGCCGACGGTGCCGGCCGGCAGCGCGCGGCTGCGCATCACGCTGACCGCCGCCCACAGCGAGGCGCAGGTCGACACGTTGTTGAACGTACTTGCCGAGGTGGCGGCATGACGTCGCGTCGCAGTTACCTGCACCACGAGCGGCTGCCAGCGCTGAACCAGAGCGACGACGCGCCGGAGCTGCTGCTGATTCACGGCTGGGGCATGTCGAGCGCGGTGTTCCGGCGCTGGCTGCCGCACCTGCGCCAGCGCACCAACGTCACGCTGCTCGACCTGCCCGGCTGTGGCCGCTCGACGCCGCAGCCGTGCGTTGCGATCGACGCGCTGCTCGACCAGATCGCCGAGGCGGTGCCTGAGCGTGTCGTCGCCGCTGGATGGTCGCTCGGCGGCCAGCTGGCGACGCTGTTCGCGGCGCGCCACCCGCAGCGCTGCAGCGCGTTGTTCCTGCTGGCGTCGAATCCGAAATTCATCGCCGATGACGACTGGCCGGGGCTGTCGCCCGAGACCTTCACCGCCTTCGAGGCCGAGCTCGACCGCGACCCCGCCGCGCTGCACCGCCGCTTCCTCGGCCTGCAGGCACACGGCGACTGCAACGCGCGCGCCCTGTTGAAGTGGCTGCGCGAAATCGCGGTGATGCCCGACCCGTCGGCGCTGCGGCAGGGGCTGCGCTGGCTGGCCGAGCTCGACACTCGTCCGCTGCTCGACGAGCTGACCGTACCGACCGTCCACTTGCTCGGCAGCGCCGATGCGCTGGTGCCTGCCGCGCTGGCGCAGAGGGCGTCGGCACGGCTGACGCAGCAGTGGTTCATCGAGCTCGACGGCGTCGGCCACCTGCCGTTCGCCTCAGTGCCCGAGGTCAGCTGGCACCACCTGCAGAGCATCATCAACGCCAGCGGCCTGCTGCCGCGGCTGCGGCCGCCGGCGCGCGCCAAGCGCGACATCGCCGACACCTTCGGCCGCGCCGCACCGACCTACGACAGCGCCGCCGACCTGCAGCGCCGGGTTGCCGGCCAGCTGGCGCAGCTGGTCGAGGTCGAGACGGTCGACCGGTTGCTCGACATCGGCTGCGGCACCGGCCGCGAGAGCGCGGCGCTGGCGAAACGTTGCAGCGTCGTCGCGCTCGATCTGTCGCCGGCGATGGTGGCGCACGCGGCTGCCGGCCATCGGGGGCCGCTGTGGCTCTGCGGTGACGCCGAGAACCTGCCGCTGGCCGACAACTCGGTCGACGCCATCTTCTCCAGTCTGGCGCTGCAGTGGTGCGAACACCCCGGCGCCGCCTTCGCCGAGATGCGGCGCGTGCTGCGCCCCGGCGGCTGCGCCTGGATCGCGACGCTCGGGCCGCAGACGCTGCACGAGCTGCGCGCGGCGTGGGCAGCGGTCGACGACGCCACGCACGTCAACGAGTTCGCCGCGCGTGAGCCGCTGGAGCGGCTGATCGGCCGCGCCGGGCTGCGCGTCGAGGCGTGGCAGGAGCAGGCGATCGTGCTGCGATACGCCGAGCTGCGCCAGCTGACGCGCGAGCTGAAGGCGATCGGCGCCAGCAACGTCAATCGCGGTCGACCGGGCGGGCTGAGCGGCCGGCAGCGGCTGGCAAAGTTTGCGAGCGCTTACGAATCGATGCGCGGCGGCGACGGCCAGCTACCGGCCACCTATCAGGTCTGGTATCTGGTGCTGCAGCGCCCGCTGGAGCTGTTCGATGAATAGGGAGCTGTTCGATGGGTGATTCGCCGAGTGCGGGCGCAGTCCGCAGGCCGCTCGCGTTCTTCGTCACTGGTACCGACACCGACGCCGGCAAGACCGTGGTCAGCGCCGGCCTGCTGGCCGCCGCCAACGCGCGAGGCCTGAGCACCGCTGCGATCAAGCCGGTGGCGGCCGGCTGCGAGCGCACCGCGGACGGCCTGCGCAATGCCGACGCGCTGCTGCTGCAACGCACGGCGTCGGTCGCGCTCGACTATGACGAGGTCAATCCTGTGGCGTTCGAGCCGGCCATCGCGCCACACATCGCCGCCGCGCAGGCAGGCCGCCGGCTGGTGATCAACCAGCTGGCCGGCCTCTGCCGCGGCGTGCTGATGCAGCGCGCCGATCTGACGCTGCTCGAAGGCGCCGGCGGCTGGCGCGTGCCGCTCGGGTCGCAGACGTTCCTGTCCGAGCTGCCGCGCGAGCTGGGGCTGCCGGTGATCCTCGTCGTCGGCATGCGGCTCGGCTGCCTGAATCACGCGCTGCTGACGGCCGAGGCAATCGCCCGCGACGGCCTGCGGCTGGCCGGCTGGGTCGCCAACCGCGTCGATCCCGACATGTCCTGTTACGCCGAGAACGTCGCCACGCTGCGCGCGCTGTTCCACGCGCCCTGCCTCGGCGAAGTGCCCAACCTGCCTGATCCACAGCCGGAGTTGGTGGCCACTTACATCGATCCGGCGCCGCTTCTGGAATCCACCGGCGGCAAAGAGTGACCGCTCGTCGCGCCGGCTGGCGATAGCACGGCCACTCTGCTTAACTGGCGGCGTCAGTCTGTTTTTTGTTCGGTAACGACTATTTTCTGTTCGGTAACGACTATGGCCATCACCCTCAATCCCGCTATCTCGCCGCTCTCGGTCGGTCTGCAAGGCCTGCAGAACGGCATCGGCATCGCCACGCAGGCGGCGGCTGACATCGTCAGCGCCGGGGTGGAAGGCGCCGATCTGAACGTCGCCGATCTGGCCGCGTCGCTGGTCGACCTGAAGGTCGGCGAGCAGCTGGCCAAGGCCAGCGCCGCCGTCGTCCGCAGTGCCGACGAGACGCTCGGCACGCTGATCGACATCCGCGCCTGATTCGCCGCGGGCTTATGCCGCCGTGAACCCCCTCAGCCCCACCGTCCCGCTTCCCCCCACCGCCGCCGTTCCGACCTACAGCCCGCTCGGCAAGCCGGTGGTCGGCAACGAGTCCGCGCAGGAGAAGGATCGCGCGCTGCCGCCGGTCGAGCAGGGCGCGGCCGGCGAGAAGTCGCGCAACCGGGTCGAGTCGAAGCCCGAGAATGAAACCGGGCGCCGTCAGCCGCAGCCGGACGAATCGCCACAAACCGCCTCCGATGGCGCCGACGAATCCGAAGCGAACGGCGCGCAGCCGATGGCGGCCGGAACCGGTGTGCCGACGATCCGCGTCGTGCCGGATGGCCACTCCGAACCGGCTCACGGCCGTGCCGCGCTAGATGCCTTCAACCAGCCCGCCGCCGATCGCGGCCAGTTGCTCGACCAGCGCGTCTAGGTTCCAGCCCCCCATCCCGTTTCGCTTCATCCGTCTCCGGCGAGCGGCTACCATGGCCGCTCGCCCGTCTGCCGGAGGTTGCTGACATGCAGGACTATCGCCCCCCGCTGCGCGACATGCGCTTCGTGCTGTTCGAACTGATGCAGGCGGAGACGACCTGGGCGTCGCTGCCGGCGACCAGCGAGGTCAACCGCGAGCTGGCCGATGCCGTGCTGGAGGAGTCCGGCCGCATCAGTGCCGAGCTGATCGCGCCGCTGCTGCGCTCCGGCGACGAGGAGGGGGTGAAGTTCGACGCCGGCGTCGTCACCACGCCGGCCGGCTACAAGGAGGCGTGGCGCCAGTTCGCCGAGGGCGGCTGGGTCGGCCTGACCGGCAACCCCGAATACGGCGGCCAGGGCATGCCGAAGCTGCTGGCGGCGGCGGTCGAGGAGATGCTGGTCAGCGCCGGCTCCGCGTTCGGTCTCTACGCCATCCTGTCGTCCGGCGCCTGCCTGCTGCTCGACGCCCACGCCAGCGACGAACAGAAGCAGCGCTACATTCCGCCGATCTACCGCGGCGACTGGGCCGGCGTCATGTGCCTGACCGAGCCGCACGCCGGCTCCGACCTCGGCCTGATCCGTACCCGCGCCGAACCGGTCGGTGACGGCAGCTACCGGATCACCGGCAACAAGATCTTCATCACCGGCGGCGAGCAGGACCTGACCGACAACATCATCCATCTGGTGCTGGCGCGGCTGCCCGACGCCCCGGCCGGCACCAAAGGCATCTCGCTGTTCATCGTGCCGAAGCGGCTGGTCGAGGCCGACGGTTCGCCCGGCGCGCGCAACGCCGTCGCCTGCGGCTCGATCGAGCACAAGATGGGCATCCACGCCGCCTCGACCTGCGTCATGAACTTCGACGGCGCCACCGGCTGGCTGATCGGCGAGCCCGGCAAGGGCCTCAACTACATGTTCACGATGATGAACTACGAGCGGGTCACGGTCGGCCTGCAGGGGCTCGGCTGTGCCGAGCGCGCGTTCCAGGTCTCGCTGGCCTACGCCCGCGAACGGCTGCAGGGGCGCGCACCCAGCAGCACCAGTGGCACCGGTGCCGACCCGATCATCATGCACGCCGACGTGCGCCGGATGCTGCTGACGCAGAAGGCGCTGGTCGAGGCCGGCCGCGCCTTCGCCGCCCACGTCGGGCTGCAGCTCGACCTCGCCAAGCACGCCAGTGGCGAGGCGCAGCAGCGCGCGGCGGCGCAGGTGGCGCTGCTGACGCCGGTGACCAAGGCGTTCCTGACCGACAAGGGGCTGGAGGGGTGCCTTGCCGGGCAGATGGTGTTCGGCGGCCACGGCTACATCCGCGAATGGGGCGTGGAGCAGCTGGTGCGCGACGTGCGCATCAGCCAGATCTACGAAGGCACCAACGGCATTCAGGCGCTCGACCTGCTCGGCCGCAAGGTGGTGGCCGACGGCGGCCGCGCGCTGGCGGCGCTGTTCACCGAGGTCAGCGGCTGGATCGACGGCGCCCGCACCGAGCCGGCGATGGCCGAATTCCTCGAACCGCTGGAGCGCGCCGTCGCCGCCTTCGAGCGGCTGACGCGGCAACTGATGCACGGCGTCGCCGCCGACCCCGACCTGATCTCGGCCAGCGCGGTCGACTACCTGCACGCCTTCGGACTGACGCTCTACGCCTGGCTGTGGGCGCGCATGGCGCAGCTGGCGCTGGCCCACACCAGTGACGACGACGGCTTCTACGCCGCCAAGCTGGAGACGGCCCGCTTCTACATGCAGCGGCTGCTGCCGCAGCTCTACGGTCACTGCGAGGCGGCGCAGGCCGGCTCGAAGGCGTTGATGGCGCTGCCGGCCGAGCGGTTCGCGTACTGACCATTGCATGAAATAATCCGTCGCCCAGCGGGTGGCGGCAGCAACGAGGAGAGCGGCGATGAGAGAGAACAGGCTCTATCCGGAGGATCAGGCGCGGGTCGACCAGTACCTGCACGAGGGCTACAACGACGTCGAGCGCGCGCCGTTCCGGCCGCTGCGCCTGCTCGCCGTGCTGGCGGTGATCGTCACTGGTTTCAGCGTGCTCAGCCTCGGCATCGCGCGCTACTTCGGCATCTACTGAAGCACCGGTGGCGCTTCGACAAACGCCCCCCGAAGGGCTAGGCGCCTCAAAACCCTTCTGGTATAGTGCGCGCCTCGCGTGGGGGCGCCCCCACCAGTTTTACGGGCATTAGCGCAGTCTGGTAGCGCGCTTCGTTCGGGACGAAGAGGTCGCAGGTTCGACTCCTGCATGCCCGACCAAACAGCAGTAGCACCCACAGCAGCAACGAAAAAGGCCGGTCATCACTGACCGGCCTTTTTCGTTTTCGGGGTTTTGGTTCCCGGCTGCTGATTCGTAGCCAATCTGAAAACCGATGACGCTGTGGTCGCCCCGATTGAGCAAGTGGGTAAGCGCTGAGCTTTCCGGTTTATGGAGTCGTAAGTCGGGGCCGGGCCACGCTTTCCATACTGCGCTGCCATCTGTTTCAGGCTTTGTACCGCGCTTGCGGTAAATTGTGGCCTTTCTCCGGTTTCCCGGTTTTCAAAGGTAGGGTTTATGGCCGTAGTCGATCTGGACCTTCTGATGGAAGCGCCAAACGATCATCCACACTGGATCGACAGCGCGTGCTTCTATCTCTCCGTTCCCGAGCTGCGGCTCCACGGGATCATCTTTTATTTTTTCCGACCGAATCTGAACATGCTGACGGGTGGCCCGGTTATCTGGGATCCGTCGGGCCATACGGCGCTGGATTGTCTTCACTACAATTTCAGCCAGTGCCAGCCTCTTCCGAAATCGGCGCAGAAGTTCGATTTCGAAGCTGCGAACTCGTTGCGCGTCACTACACTCGAACCGCAAACCCGCTACGCATTGGCATATGCGTTTGGCGGTCTGGAATTTGAGCTCGAATGGCAGGCGCTGATGCCGGTTCACGCTGCTCCGCAACACGACCCGACCAGTTTTCACGCAGAGCAGGCTGGCTGGATGAAAGGTTGGCTCAACATCGAAGGGCGGAAAATTCCGGTCGATTGCGCCAGCCTTCGCGATCTCTCATACGGTGTTCGCGATTACGCCAGGATGTATCCCGGAGCTTACTGCTGGGGCTCGACCGGGCCTGACGTTTTTCAAACACTCAGCATGGGTACCGGCAGGGAGCAAAAAATTCTCGGCGGTTTTCTTCGAAAAGAGGGTGAAATCGCCAAACTGGTCGAAGGTGTGCGTCGCATCGAGGCGTATGGCCGCCATGGTGCCAGGCGCGTGACCATCGATGCGGTGGATGCTCTGGGGCGACAGCTTCGCGTCGAGGGTCGGCTCGATGATGGCCTGCTCTTCGGTGGCAATACCACGCACACGGTCGTCTGGTCGTTCACGGAGTGGAACTGGGGCGGACGTACGTGCTGGGGCGACAATCAGGAGTTCTACCCGGCCCCGACGTTTCGCAGAATGGCGCGCGGCGAAATTTCTCCAGCAGAGCTTTCGACGAAGAAACAGGTCGGGAAACAAGCAGAGAAAAGCCCGCGTTTTACACAGCAGCAGCGAAAAAGGCCGGTCATCACTGACTGGCCTTTTTGTTTCGGGCGCCGTGCGCAGCTGCGAACCGACGTCTCGCCCGTTCGCGGCAAGGCGCACCTGCGGCCATCGCTGGCACACAGGTGCCGTCACCATTACACCGGCGTCAGGTCGACGTGCAGATAGTCGAGCCCGCGGATGATGAACGAGGGTTCGAACTGGTAGTGGCGTTGTCCCGGCTTGCCGTGCGCCGATTCGGAGATGGCGAGGTTGGCGGTGCGGTCGAAGAACTTGTTCAGGATCGTCGTCACCTCGGCCCGTGCCAGCGGTGCACCGGCGCAGGTGTGGGTACCGCGACCGAACGCGATGTGCTCGCGGATGCCGGGACGTTTCAGTTTGAACTCATTGGCATCATCGCCCCAGCGCCGTGGATCGCGGTTGGCGGCGGCCAGTGCGACGATGACCGCCTTGCCGGCCGGTACCTTGACGCCACCGATGGTGGTGTCGCGCCGCGCCAGCCGGTGCGTTGCCTTGGAAGAACCCTCCAGACGCAACACCTCTTCGAGCATCCACGGAATCAGGCCGCGGTCGTCGCGCAGCTGCTGCTGCAGGCCGGGAACGTCGACGATGTAACGCATGGCGTTGCCGAGCAGCTTGGCACTGGTGTCCTGGCCGGCGGCGAACATGAAGGTGGCGAGGCTGACCAGCTCCATCAGGTCCGGCTTGCCGCCATCCGGGTAGGTGGCCGTGGCGAGTTCTGACAGCAGGTCGGCGCCCGGGTTGGCCATCCGTTCCGTCAGGTAGCGGTAGAAGAAGCCGCCCATGAACTCCAGCACGGAGGTGTCGGTCGGGGCATCGGGGTTCTCGATGCTGCCGACGGTCTGGCCCTCGGCGATCTTCTGTTCGAACAGCACGCGATCCTCGGGCGGTACGCCGAGCAGGTCGGCGATGACCATGGTCACGTAGGGCGTGGCGATCTGCTTGACCAGCTCGCATTTGCCGTCGGCGACGACCCTGGCGACGATGCTGTCGGCGTACTCCCGCATGAACGCCTCGTTCGCCTTCAGGCGCGACGGCGTGAACATGCGGCTGAGCAGCGAGCGCACGTTGTTGTGGTGGCTGTCGTCATAGGTGACCACCAGGTTGCCGCCGATGTATTTGTCGCGATTCGCCTCGATCTGTGCGCTGATGTCGCTGCCCTCGGGCTTGAACGGCAGCGGGAACGCCGAGCTGGCCAGCGAGTTGATCGACGAGAAGTCGGTCGGGTTGCGCAGCACCTCGATGCACTCCTCGAAGCCGGTCACCAGCAGACAGTCGTGCGTCTCCAGCTGGCAGACCGGGCCGCGCGGGCGCATCTCCTCGAAATAGCTGTAGGGGTCGAGCAGCACCGAGGGGTCGGTGAAGTAATCGCGTTCCTTGAAGGCCTGGGTCGTCATGGTCATCTCCTGTCGCGGCGTTGGCCGCGGGTTCTGCCGGGGTGCTGGCAGCTGTCTGTGGTGGATGTCGGGTGCGGTGGCGTCCGCCTCAGTCTTCGGGGGCGATCGTCACGCGCAGCCCGTCGAGGTCCAGCGACATGCGGATCTGGCAGGAGAGGCGCGAGTTGTCCCGGCGATGGCTGCTGCCATCGAGCAGGCAATCCTCGTCGTCGCTGATCGTCGGCAGCCGCGAGACGAAGCTGTCGTCGACGTGGACGTGGCAGGTCGCGCAGGAGCAGACGCCGCCGCACAGGGCGAGCAGATCGTCGATGCCGGCATCGGTGATGGTCTGCATGAGTGTGATGTTGGGCCGGATCTCGATCTCTTCGGTGGCACCACTTCGATTGGTCACGATGACTTTTGCCATCTTTGCATCTCCTGCCTGCGGCTATGTTGGAGGGGCGGTTGCCGAGCGGCCCGGATCGGTGCGGTCGGGGCGGGCTCGAAGGGCGGTTGGGGTGGTTCGCTCTCGCCGGTTTTCGTTATCGGTATCGGGGCCTGCGCCGATGGCGCTGGCCGGACGCCAGAATGCTAAGACACTGCACAGCATTGTGGCAAGATGCCCCGGGTTGGCCGCAGTTGGGTGATTCGGGGTGCTTACAGGTTTCGAGTCTGAATTTTATTAATAAGATATTGTTTTATAAAATATAAAACATATTATTTTGATGGTTTTGGTACTGCCTGTTTCGGCTGCATGAGCTTTCGTTGGTGTTCGGATGTGTCTTCAGGTAAATGGTTTATGACTATGCTGTCGCACAGTTATAGTGTCCGGCGCGGCGGTGCTACCGGTATTCGGGAGATGTCGCGCTCAGCTGTCCGGCGCCCGTTGAGTGGTGCCGGGCGTTCATGTCGAGCCGCCACCTTCAGGTCGGGGCGGCGTTGGGAGGAAGTGGAATGCCTGTTCAGCTCCTGGTCCGATTCAGCGTCAAAGAGGAACTGGTCGAAACGTTCATCGGCATCATGTCGGGTGCCAAGGCCGATATTCTGGCGGCGCCGGGCTGCCTGGGCGTCGAAGTGCTGCAGGGGATCGACGGTGCCAGCAGCGTGGCGCTGCTGGAAACCTGGGAGTCGAAGGAGATCCACGATCGCTACGCGGCGGAGATGGCGGCGCAGGGGTCGATGGAAAAGATGGCGCAGTTCCTGACCGCCGAGCCGCGAACGGAGTTCTACCGGATCCGGTGACGGCCGCTGCGCATCGCGCCTACCGGCTGCCGGCGGCGGCCTTGACCGCATCCTCGTGCAATGACTCGTTCAGCTGGTCGACGACGATGGCCCAGGCCGCGTCGTTGTGGATCTGTTCGCTCAGGAACTGGCGCTGGGCGTCGGTCCAGTAGGGCGCCTCGGCGAGACAGACTTCCATCGGCAGCTGATGCTCCCTGATGAAGGTCGCGATGTCCTGTTCGCTCGCATCCAGCCCGAGCTGGAGGAACAGGTTGGTCATGCGGGGCGTGGCATTGCTCATGGATTCCCTCCGGTCGAGGTTCGGTGGTCGGTTGAATGGCGAGCCCGGGCCTTCTTCTTCAGCGCTGCGGGACGATCTCATCGAAGCCGCGCACGACGGGATGCACGGCGTGCGGCCGCAGCTCGGCGAAGCCATCCTCGGGGCGCTGCAGCCAGCAGGTCTGGAAACCGGCCTCGCGCGCCGCGTCGAGCTCCTCGACAACGTCGGAGAGGAACAGCAGCCGCCGCGGTTCGCGGCCGATGGCGCCGGCGATCCGGTGGTACGAATCGGTCTCGCGCTTGCCGCCGCTGGTGGTGTCGAAGTGGCCGCTGAATAACGGTGTCAGATCGCCGGCTTCGCTGAAACGGAAGAACAGTTGCTGCGCGGCGATCGACCCCGACGAATAGATGTAGAGCGGAAAGCCTGCCGCATGCCATTCGCGCAGCCGCGCGGCGGCGTCCGGGTAGATGTGGGCGCGGTAGTCGCCGCGCTCGTAGCCGCGGCGCCAGACCAGCCCCTGCAGCGTTTTCAACGGCGTGATCTTGCGGTCGGCGCGGCTCCAGTCGAGCAGCTGCGCGATCAGCGCGTCGATGTCGTCGCGCGCGATGCCGCTCTCGGCGGCGGTCTGGTCGAGCGCGGCGATCACGTCGGCCTCGTCGGCATGGCCGCGCACGAAGGCCGACAGCGCGCGCTCGGCATACGGGAACAGCACCGCCTTGACGAAGTCGATCGAGCTGGTGGTGCCCTCGATGTCGGTGACGATGGCGTCGATCGTGTCGAACTGCGGCATCGTCGTCTCAATCCAGTCGCGAAAAGTAGTCGGCGATGTCGTTGCCGCTGTAGTGCGCGACCCAGCCCTCGGGGTTGTCGAAGAAGCGGATCGCCACCAGTTCCGGCGAGCCGCCGAGGTCGAACCAGTGCGGCGTGTTGGCCGGCACGCCGAGCAGGTCGCCGCGCTCGCACAGCACCTCGAAGACACGGTCGCCGATGTGCAGGCTGAACAGCCCGCGGCCGGCGACGAAGAAGCGCACCTCGTCCTCGGAGTGGGTGTGTTCGCTGAGGAATTTCTTGCGCAGCGCCTCCTTGTCCGGGTGGTCGCTGCCGATGCTGATGACGTCGACGGTCTGGTAGCCGCCTTCGCTCATCAGCCGGTCGATATCGTCGCGATAGGCGGCCAGCACTTCCTCCTGGCTGGCGCCGGCCACCACCGGTTCGCTGGCGCGCCACTGTTCGAAACGGACGCCGGCGGCGCCGAGCAGCTCCGCCATCTCTTCGGCGTCGCAGCTCTGGTTCAGCGGTTGCGCCGGCTCACGCTCGTGGAAAATCTGCAGCATGCTCATCGGCGTGCCCTCGTTGTCGGTAAAGGGTTGTCAGTGCGGGCGCAGCGCCATTTTCTGCAGCTCGCACTGCAGCAGGAAGTCGAGTGCTTCCAGCTGGCGCAGGCACTCGTCGGCGCTCTCGCCCCAGACGTAGACGCCGTGGCCGCGAATCAGATAGGCCGGCGTCTGCGGCTGTCGTTCGAGATGGGCCTGCACATCGGCGGCCAGCTCGTCGATCCGCTGCGTGTTCGGGAAGATTGGCAGCGTGACCGTGGTGGCGTGGGTGGCGATGCCGCGAAAGGCCTTCAGCAGTTCGTAGTCGGACAGTTCCAGGCGGTCGCCGTGCCACAGCTGCGACAGCACGGTCGCGGTCGGGCTGTGGCAGTGCAGCACGGTGTCGATCCACGGCTGCCAGGCGTAGAGCTGCGTGTGCAGCAGTGTCTCGGCCGACGGTTTGCCACCGGCCAGTGGCTGTCCGCGCAGGTCGACGGCGAGGAAGTCGTCGGCGCCGAGCCGGCCCTTGTGCCGGCCCGACGCGGTTACCAGTGCGCTGTGTTCATCGAGCCGCATCGAGAAGTTGCCGCTGGTGGCCGGCACCCAGCCGCGCGCGTGCAGCTCGCGGCCGATTTCGGCCAGCGTCTCCGCGCGCTGTCGTTGCCGTTCGTTCATGCAATCCCCCACTGGCGGAACTGCGCCGCGATGTCGGCCTGCGCCGGGTTCTCGATGACGCCGCACTCGGTGACGATGGCGTCGATCAGTGACGATGGCGTGACGTCGAAGGCGGGGTTGGTGGCGTTGCAGCCGGCCGGTGCCAGCGGCTGGCCGCGCACCTCGGTGATCTCGCGCGGGTCGCGCTGTTCGATCGGGATGGCGCCGCCGTTGGCCATCGCCAGGTCGAAGGTACTGGTCGGCGCGGCGACGATGAAACGGACGCCGTGGAAACGCGCCAGCACCGCCAGGTTGTAGGTGCCGATCTTGTTGGCGGTGTCGCCGTTGGCGGCGATGCGGTCGGCGCCGACCAGCACGGCGTGGATGCCCTCGCGCTGCATCAGCAGCCCGGCCGCGCCGTCGACGCACAGCGTCGCCGGAATGCCTTCGCGCAGCAGCTCCCAGCAGGTCAGCCGGGCGCCCTGCCACCACGGCCGGGTCTCGCCGGCGAAGACGTGGTCGATACGGCCGTCGCGGTGCGCGCTGCGGATGATGCCGAGCGCGGTGCCGTAGCCGCCGGTGGCCAGCGCGCCGGTGTTGCAGTGGGTGTAGACGCGCGCGCCAGCCGGCAGCAGCGCGGCGCCGAAGTCGCCGAGGCGGCGGTTGCTGTCGATGTCGTCGCGGTGAATGCGCTGCGCCAGCGCCAGCAGCGCGGTCGGCACGTCGCCACCGGCGGCGATCGTCTCGCGCACCCGCGCCAGTGCCCAGAACAGGTTGACGGCGGTCGGCCGCGACGCCGCCAGTGCGTCGAGTGCCGGCGCCAGCGCGCCGGCCCAGTCGTCGCTGCGCCCGATCGCGCGCGCCGCCAGCGCGGCGCCGTAGGCGGCGGTGATGCCGATCGCCGGTGCGCCGCGCACGACCATGTCGGCGATGGCGCCGGCGACGGCGTTCGCATCGCGATAGTCGAGATAGCGCTCGTCTGCCGGCAGAGCCCGCTGGTCGAGCAGCTGCAGGCGGTCGCCGAGCCAGCGAATCGGTTCGATCGCGCTCAAATTCACCTCTCCGCGCAATGAGTTAGATCTGGATTCCGCGTGTCGCGGGGAGGCGAATGGTAGCGTGCAGGGGCGGGGCGGGCCACCTTGAATAGGCGTCAGGCGCGGGCGATCAGCAGCCCGCTGGCGGCGGCCAGCAGCAGGGCCACCAGCAGCGCGAACAGCGCGCGGCGGCGGTAGCGGCCGGTCAGCCGTTCGGGGTCGTGGGTGGAGATCAGGAAGGGCTGTGCGCCGTCCGGCGCGCGCAGCGTGTGGCGCTGGCTGTGGTCGAACGCGCGCAGCACCTGCTGCTGCGCGGTGCGCGCGGCGGCGGTGCGCGCGGTTTCCCACTCGTCGAGGTCGATGCGGCCGTCGCCGTCGCGGTCGAAGCGCGCCAGCAGCTGCGGCTGGTCCTGCTTCCAGTCGCGCAGCAACTGCCGGCTCAGCTCGCCGGCCTGCGTCTCGGCGCTCGGCGGGTGGGTCGATTCGAACCAGCCGCTCAGGTAGAGCCAGTCGCCGTCGTGCAGCCGCTCCTCGACGTAGCGGTAGCGGCTGCCGCCGAACGCGCTCTGCAGCAGGCCCGGCAGGCCGTCCGGCGCCTTCTTCAGCGGGTGGCGGCGGTCGCCGCGCCACTGCTGGCGGCGGCTCGGCGTCACCTCGGCGCCTTTCGGTTTGACGCTGCAGCGGCCACTGTCGTCATCGAGCCAGAACGGCCGCTCGCTGCTGCCGCTCTCGACGATGCTCCAGCGCGCGCGCCGGTTGCCGCTCTCCTCGCGCTCGATGCGGTAGCGGTACCAGAGACAGGGGGTGCCGGTCAGCGGCGCCGCCAGCGGCGGTTCGTCGCCGGCGCGGGCGAAACCGTGCAGCTCGACGTAGCCCTGCGCCGCCGAGCGGATGCGCGAGGTCGGCGTGTCCTCGATCAGCCGCGCGCGCTTGAGGTTGCGCACCATGACGGCGAGCGCGGTGGTGGTACCGGCCGCGCACAGCAGCGGTGGCACCCAGTCGGCCAGCTCCATCGGTGGCGGGCGTCAGCTGAACAGCTTGCGCACGTCGACGTCGCGCGTCTCACCGGCGCTGAACTGCAGCAGCGTCAGCGCGCCGAAGCCGAACAGCCGGGCGACGATCAGGTCGGGAAACTGGGCGATGCGGATATTGTTGTTGTTGACCGACTCGTTGTAGGTCTCGCGGCGGTCGGCGATGGCGTTCTCAAGCCCGCTGATGCGCTGCTGCAGGTGCTGGAAGGTCTCGTTGGCCTTCAGCTCCGGGTAGTTCTCGGCCAGTGCGAACAGCTGGCCGAGGCCGCTGCGCAGCGAGCCCTCGGCGCGGCCGAGCGCATCGACGTCGCCACGCTGCTGCGCCGCGGCGACCTGGTCGCGCGCGGCGATGACCCGCTCCAGCGTCTGCTGTTCGTACTGCATGTACTGGCGGCAGGTCTCGACCAGCTTCGGCAGCTCGTCGTGGCGCTGCTTCAGCAGCACGTTGATGTTGGCGAGCCCCTTGGCGGCGTTGTGCTTCAGCGCCACCAGTCCGTTGTAGACGACCACGACGTAGAGCAGCAGCGCGGCGATGATGACCAGGGCGACGATCGAGCCGACAGACATCGGGTGACTCCTTTGGCGACACGGAACGGAAGGCGAGCGGGAAGTATGGGAGGGGGTGGCGCGCTGTCAAACCGGCGCTCATGCGCTGTGATAGGCTGCCGATACCCCGGTCGGGGCCGAACGACCCAGGAGCGGAACATGATCAGAGACTGGCTGACGCGCCTTCGCCGGCCGCCCATCGCGAGCGCGGTGGCGACCGACGTCGACCCGGCGCTGCGCCAGATCTATCTGGCGCTGTTCGACGTGCAGCGCTCGCACGCGCTGATCGACGTCGCCATCGACGGCAGCGACGCCCGCTTCCAGAGCATCATCCTCGGCGTCGACCCGCGCCGCGGCACCGTCACCATCGACGAACTGTTCCCGCGCGATTTCTACGGCCTGCCCGGCCAGCCGCTGCTGGTGACGGTGCGGCTCGACGGTGGCCGCAAGCTCTGCTTCGACACCCGCATCGTCGCCCGCCAGGACGAGGGCGGCGATCTCGTCTACCAGCTGGCGCTGCCGCAGACGCTCGATTACGACCAGCGCCGCGCGGCGATGCGCCTGCGCCTCGGCGACGATCTGGCCGTCAGCTCCGAATTCGTCGCGCCGAACCGCGCCCGCTGTCTGGCGCGCGTGCGCGATCTCTCCGCCACCGGCATCCGGCTGCAGCTGCCCGACGGCGTGACCGTCACCGAGGGCGACGCGCTGAGCGACCTCAACTTCGAATTCGCCGGTCGCAGCTTTCAGTGCAGTGCCAGCGTCCGCAACGTGCGCGCCAGCGCCGACGGCGCCACCGAGCTCGGCGCCGCGTTCGTCAACCTGCCGAAGAGCGACCAGCGCTCGCTGTCGCGCGTCATCATGCAGCTGCAGCGCGAGCGCAGCCGCAGCGTGCAGCTGGCGGGCTGACCCCGCTCCGCCTCCTCTTTTCACCCTCCGCTTCCATCCACCGGGCCGCCTCATGGCGGCGGTGATCGAAAAACAGACAGACGGGAGGGGCTGCGTTAATATCCGTCACCCCGATTTGCCGTGCCCCGGCGTGTGGCCGCTCTGCGCCGCGCATCGGTGAGGTGGAACAGCGAACCCGCAGGGACGGGTTCCCGGAAGAGATAACAATGGCAAACCTCGCCCAAAACCCGCAGACGATCGATGCCGAATTACAGGTGTCGGTGGCCACCGCGCAGCTGGCGCATTTCCGCTGTGACGGCCCTGTCGTCGACCACACCATGCGCGAGCGCGACCGGCTCTGGCTCGACCTGTGCCTGACGCCGCGGCCGCGCGATGCCCGCGCCTGCTACGTCGGCCGCTGGAGCCCGAACCGCTACGAGCGGCTCGGCAAGGTGTTCGTGCTGCCGCCGGGCGAGCGCATCAAGGTGCGCAACGAGGGCGGCATGGCGCACTCGTCGATCCTCTGCCACCTGCGCCCCGAGGCGCTGGCCGAGTGGTTCGACGGCGAGCTGCGCTGGAGCGACCGCCACTTCGAGGCCAGCCTCGACCTGCGCGACGTCAACATCCGCAATCTGATGCTGCGGCTGGCACTGGAACTGCGCCAGCCCGGCTTCGCCAGCGAGACGATGGTGGAGCTGATCGCCGCCCAGCTGGCGCTGGAGCTGCGCCGCCACTGCCTGCGGCTGGTCGAGACCCCGATTCGCGGTGGCGGCCTCGCGCCGTGGCGGCTGCGGCTGATCGACGAGCGGCTGCAGGAGGAGCGCGAGGCGCCGACGCTGGGTGAGCTGGCGGCGCTGTGCCGGCTGTCGGTGCGGCAGCTGACGCGCGGCTTCCAGGCCAGCCGCGGCCACTCGATCGGCCAGCACGTCGCCAACAGCCGGCTCGAACACGCCAGGCGCATGCTGGCCGGCGACCACAGCATCAAGCACATCGCCTACACCCTCGGCTTCTCGTCGCCGTCGAGCTTCTGCTGCGCCTTCCGCCGCGCCATGCTGGAGACGCCCGGCCAGTACCGGCAGAGGATCACCGGCGATTGACGGGTATCGCCATCGAGCCGTCGATGGCGAAGGATGTCTCCAACTCGACACCGAATGCGGCCCGCTGCGGTTGAAACCGGGTCGCGCGCGCGTCGATGCTTCGGTTCCCGCTCCCGGAGCCGATCGCGGCTCCTGTCGTCGCTGGCGTGGCGGAGATCGCTCTTCCGCCACGCGGTCGGCGGTCGCGCCGGCCCGGTGTGAGCAGTCACCAGCAGTGGATCGATCCTATGCAGAACAATAACAGTACGCTGGCCGCGGCCGGTGTCGCCGCCCCCTATCCCGCCCCCGCGGTCGCCTGGTACGCGACGGTCATGCTGGCCTTCCTGTACTGGCTGTCGATCCTCGACCGCTTCATCATTTCGCTGGTCGTCGACCCGATCAAACGCGACCTCGGCATCAGCGACGTGCAGTTCGGCATCCTGCACGGCACCGCGTTCGCCATCGCGTTCGCCGTGTTCGGCCTGATCGCCGGCGTGCTGGCCGACCGCTGCAGCCGGCGCTGGGTCATCTTCGCCGGCGTCACGGTCTGGTCGCTGGCCACCGCTGCCTGTGGCATGGCACAGAACTTCTGGCACATGCTGCTCGCCCGCGTCGGTGTCGGCGCCGGCGAGGCCAACCTGAACCCGTGCGCGACCTCGATGATCACCGACCTGTTCCCGCGCGAGCGGCTGACCTCGGCGATGGCGGTCTACGCGCTCGGCTCGACGCTCGGCTCCGGCTGCGCCTACCTGATCGGCGGCATCATCGTCAGCATGGTGGCGCAGTCGGCCACCTACGTGCTGCCGCTGATCGGCGAGGTGCGCTCGTGGCAGGCGGTGTTCTACATCGTCGGCATCCCCGGCGCGTTCCTGGCGCTGCTGCTGTTCACGGTGCCGGAGCCGGTGCGGCGCGGCGCGCAGGCGGCACAGCCGGCGGCGCTGTCGCTGTCGGGCGTGTTCGGCTCCTATCCTGCGCTGGTCCGCTTCATGCGCCCGCACTGGCGCTTCTTCCTGTGCCACTACACGGGTTTCGGCTTCGCCTCGATGATCGTCGCCGGCGCCGGCACCTGGTACCCGGCCCACATGGGGCGCAATTTCGGCTGGAGCGCCAGCGAGATCGGCCTGACGCTCGGCATCACGCTGGTGGTGGCCGGCGTCGTCGGCAAGCTCACCGCCGGCTTCGCCGTCGACGCGCTCTATCGCCGCGGCTACCGCGACGCGCAGCTGCGCTGGTACGGCGGCAGCATGCTGGTGGCGCTGCCGTTCGGCCTGTGGGCGACCACCAGCGACAACCCGTGGGTGTTCCTGGTCGGCATCGGCCTGTTCCTGGCAGCGTCGTCGCCGCTGCCGGCCTGCGCCAGCGCCGCGTTGAACCTGGTCACGCCGAACCAGCTGCGCGGCAGCGGCGTCGCCTTCTTCGCCTCGACCTCGGGGCTGATCGGCGCGGCGACGGGGCCGATCCTGATCGCGCTCGCCTCCGATCACCTGTTCGGCGGCGATACCTCCATTGGCCTCGGAATCGCCGTGGTCATGGCGGTCTGCTGCCCGGTCGCCGCGCTGCTGCTGTTCAGCGGCCTGCGCTCGATGCGCGAGGCGGTGGTCAGCGCCGAGGCGCGCGGCGAGGCCGGCTGAACCACGCGGGTTACCATTGCCGCCGTGCGTCCGCGCCGCGACAGTGCGAAACTGTGCGGCCACGCCGGCGCCGTTGGCCCGGCGCACCCCATCCAGCAAGAGACCGGATTCGACCGGTTCCGAATTTCGCCGTATCTGAGGAGACGACCATGCCAGAAGCCCTGATCATCGACGCCGTGCGCACACCGCGCGCGCTTGGCAAGCCCGGCAAGGGCGCCTACGACGGCATGCACCCGCAGCACCTCGCCGCCACCGTCATGAAGGCGCTGGCCGAGCGCAACGGCATCGACACCGCCGACATCGACGACGTGATCTGGGGCACCAGCGCGCAGAAAGGGCTACAGGGCGGCGACATGGGCCGCATGGCGGCGCTCGATGCCGGTTTCGACGTGCGCGTCTCCGGCGTCACGCTCGACCGCTTCTGCGGCAGCGGCCTGACCGCCACCAACTTCGCCGCCGCGCAGCTGATGTCCGGCATGGAAGACCTGATCATTGCCGGCGGCACCGAGATGATGTCGCTGATCACCACGCTCGGGCAGGCCGAGATGGCGGCCGGCCTGCGTTCGCCGGGCGGCCTCGGCACCGGCAACGAGCGGCTGGCGGCGAAGCACCCGCAGTCGAACCAGGGCGTCGCCGCCGATGCCATCGCCTCGATGGAAGGCATCACCCGCGAGCAGCTCGATGCGTTCGGCGTCGAGAGCCAGCGCCGCGCCGCGCGCGCCATCGCCGAGGGCTACTTCGCCCGGTCGATCGTGCCGGTGGTGGCCGACGACGGCCGCGTCATCCTCGACCACGACGAATACCCGCGCCCGGAGACCACGCTCGAAGGGCTGGCGCAGCTGAAGCCGAGCTTCGCCGCCGTCGCCGACATGCCGGCGACCAAGGACGGCACCACCTTCCGCCAGCTGATCAACTCGCGCTACCCGGACCTGAAGATCGAGGCGTTCCACCACGCCGGCACCTCGTCCGGTGTCGTCGACGGCGCCGCCGCTCTGCTGATGGCCTCCGACACCTACGCCCGCAAGCACGGCCTGAAGGCGCGCGCGCGCGTCGTCGCCACCGCCAACATGGGCGACGACCCGACTCTGATGCTGAACGGCCCGGTGCCGGCGGCGAAGAAGGTGCTGGCGAAGGCGGGGCTGACGATCGCCGACATCGACCTGTTCGAGGTCAACGAGGCGTTCGCCGTCGTCGTCGAGAAGTTCATCCGCGATCTCGGCATCGACCGCGACAAGATCAACGTCAACGGCGGCGCCATCGCGCTCGGTCACCCGATCGGCGCCACCGGCGCGGTGCTGATCGGCACCGTGCTCGACGAGCTGGAGCGCCGCAACCTGAAGCGCGGCCTGATCACCATGTGCGCCGCCGGCGGCATGGCGCCGGCGATCATCATCGAGCGCGTCTGATCCTCCACGGCGCGGCCGCCCGGCCGCGCCGTCTCTCTTTTTCTCTCCGTTCCCCATCGTTCACGCCGATCGCCACCCGACGGTGTCCGTAATCCATTGCTATGACCGCGCGTCATAGCTGGTAATTCTTTACGCCGCTGGTGTCGGCGCATACCGTCGCACCCAGATAGTGCGCGACAGTGATTGCGCTCGGCCAATAACAATAAATGCGGCGTTTTCTCCTGATCCTGTCGTAGCTCCGAACAGCCCTTCCATCGTGTTTCGCACGGCGAATCCCGCGCAGGCGAAGCCTTTCCCGCTCGACAACCCAACAGGGAGCCATAAGAAAAATGAAAAGACTCGTGACAGAAAAAGTGGCGGCCAGCGGTTTTCATCCGCGCGCCGGTGAGGCGGCGCAGGCCTTTTCCGTTTCGCTGCTGTGCGCGGTGATGGCCGGTGGCGCCGTGTCGCCGGCGTTCGGCGCCAGCGAGGCGCCGGGGCGCAGCGCCAGCGGCCTTGAAGAGGTGGTCGTCACCGCGCGGCGGCGCGCGGAGATGGCACAGGACGTGCCGCTCGCGATCACCGCGATGTCGCCGGAGATGCTGGAGGACAAGAGCATCACCCAGTTTTCCGACCTCGGCCGCAACGTTCCCGGCCTCAGCGTCTCCTCCAACAGCGGTTCGACCAACTCGCCGGTGGTCGCGCTGCGCGGCCAGCGTCCGTCGGAAACGCTGCTGACGCTGGACCCGGCGGTACCGCTCTACTTTGCCGACATCGTGATGACGCCGGTCTACGGCACCAACCTGGCGATGTACGACCTCGCCAACGTGCAGGTGCTGAAAGGGCCGCAGGGCACGCTGTTCGGCCGCAACAGCACCGGCGGCGCCGTGCTGTTCTCGCCGCAGACGCCGGCCAACGAGTTCGAGGGCTACCTGAAGGGGACGCTCGGCAACTACGACCTCTACAAAGCCGAGGGCGCCGTCAGCGTGCCGGTCAACGACGTGTTCGGTTTTCGTCTGGCCGGGCAGATGACCGATCGCGACGGCTACCAGAGCAATGTCGCGAACAACGATGCCGCCTGCAGCGACTGCCTGTGGAGCGAGGACTCCTACGGCCTGCGTCTGGTCGCCAACCTCGACACCGGCGCGTTCAGGAACCTGTCGACGCTCTCCTACGACGAGGACGACTCGGTCGGGCGCTCGCCGGTGGCGGTCGGCTTCAATCCGGAGACCGGGCTCGGCCAGCTCTACGACCTGATCTGGAACGGCGGACTCGGCCGCAGCAACCCGTTCTTCCCGATGCTCGGCGTGCCGACCGAGGCCGCGATCGACGATGCGATCGCGCGCCAGTCGCGCCGCTCGCCGTTCGATGTCGAAGTCGAGGCGCTGCCGAAGCAGAGCGTCGAGAACTGGTTCTTCGCCAACACCACCGAGTTCGATCTGTCCGATGACCTGACGCTGAAGAACATCTTCGGCTACCGCAAGCTGGAGTTCGCCGAGCTGCCCGAGACCGATGGCATCGCGCCGCGGCTGTTCGGTTCGATCACCGTCGACAGCCCGACGGTGCCGGGCGACGTGCGGCTGCCGAGCCGGCGCACGGTGGAGTCGGAGCAGTTCAGCGACGAGATCCAGCTGGTCGGCTACGCCTTCGACCAGCGCCTGGAGTGGGTGGCCGGCCTGTTCTGGTACCGGATGGAGGGCAGCGAGCGCTTCCTCTCCAACAACCTCGGCCGCAACCCGGCGTGGCCCGCCGGTCCGAGCCCGGCGCCGCAGCTCGACACGCTCTGGGCGTTCGCGCAGAACGGCCTCTATCTCAGTTCATCCGAAGGCTCGGTGCTGAACGAGGCCTACGCCATCTTCGGCGAGGGCACGTTCGACATCGACGATCGCTGGTCGGCGACGCTCGGCCTGCGCCAGACCTGGGACAAGCGCGAGCTGACCGCCAAGAACCGCGGCACACCGTTCGCCGATCCGACGCTGACGCCGCAGTGCTCGATGAAGGATGCGGCCGGCAACGCGCTGCCCAACGACGCCTGCAGCCGCACCGTCGACGAGACCTTCTCCAGCCCGACCTGGCGCGTCGCGCTCAACTACAGCCCGGCACATGCGCAGCTGATCTACGGCAGCGTATCGACCGGCTATCGCTCCGGCGGCTTCAACATGCGCGGCACCGACAACGTGACGCTGACGCCGTTCGACGAGGAGACAGTGCTGAACTACGAGATCGGCCACAAGGCCGACTGGGATGCCGGCGTGCTCGGCAACGTCAGGACGGCGCTGTCGCTCTACTGGCAGGAGTACAGCGACATCCAGAAGACGCAGGGGATCATCGTCGACAGCCAGTTCGTCACCAACACCGTCAACGCCGCCGAAGCGGTGATTCGCGGTGCCGAGCTCGACGTCACCGTGGTACCGAGCGACCGCTGGCTGTTCTCGCTCTCCTACTCCTACATCGATGCCTACTACAAGGAGTGGGATCTGCCGCGCGCGGTGGGTGCCGACGTCATCGTGTTCGACAACAGCAGTTCGCCGTTCGTCTACGTGCCGGAACACTCGCTGACGGCGACGGCGAAGTACACGCTGCCGCTCGATGCGTCGATCGGCGAGGTGTCGCTGCTGGCCAGCGTCTACTGGCAGTCGGAGATGGATTCGCACCCGCAGCCGCAGCACTTCGACAGCTTCGGTTTCAGCGACGACGTGGTGCGGGTGATGCGCGGCGCGCAGACGCTGGATGCCTACGACGTCTGGAATTTCCGCCTCAGCTGGCGCGGTGTCATGGGCTCCGGCTTCGATGCCGATCTGTTCGTCAACAATGCCTTCGACGAGGAGTATGTCGTCGGCGGCCTGAACGTCATCGACTCGCTGGGCTGGGCGGCCGATTCCTACGGCGAGCCGAGGACGTTCGGCGGTTCGGTGCGCTGGAACTTCTGAGGCGGGGTCGTCGATGCCCGTCGCGTGCCGGTGTGAGCGGCGCGCGATCGGGCGGAGGTGCGTGTCGTCGGGGGTGGCGCGGCCGGGTCAGTGGCCGCGCTGGCGCTGGCGATACTGGCGCGGCGTTTCGCCGGTGGCGCGGGCGAAGGCGGCGCTGAAGTTGGACGGTGCCGAAAAGCCGGTGCTGAACGCCACCGATTTGATGCTCATGCCCTGCGTCAGCATGCGTCTGGCGTGGTTCAGCCGCTGTTCGGCGATGTAGCTGCCGATCGAACGGCCGCAGCTGGCGCGGAACGTGCGCGTCAGCTGTCGCACCGAGATCCCGCACAGCTCGGCCAGTTCGGTCAGCGACGGCGGCCGGCAATCTCCGGTCAGGCGCTGTTCGATCAGCTGCAGGCGCCGCCGCGACAGGCCGCCGGTGTGCGGCCGTTCGTCGATGCCGAGCAGGTGGCGCGACAGTTCGATGGCGATCTGCGCCGCCATCAGCTCGATCAATGTTTCGCTGGCGAATCCCGGTGCCCGGATCTCCTCGCCGATCGCCAGCAGCAGATTGCGAATGCGGGTGTTGCCGATGTCGAGCGCGGCGCGCAGGCGGCGGTCGGTCCAGGTCAGGTTGTCGTCGAACCAGTTTTCCACCGCGGCCGGATCGAAATTGCAGACGATCGAGCGCTGCTGCCGGCAGTCGCTGCGCGCGTTGATCCTCTGCCGCGCCGGCAGGAAGAACAGCGAACCCATCGGCTCGAATTTCTGCGGACCCCAGTGATCGACGAAGCGCGCCCTGGCGTTGCGGGAGATCGGCATCAGCGTCATTTCGAGATGGTGCTCGCTCGAGGTGCCGCAGATGTTGATCGGCTCGTTCCAGGATTGATGCACGACCTTGATGTGGCCGAGCGCCATCGTGCTTTCGGTTTCGGTCTCGCTGTGGTGCTGATGTCTCTGCATGGGATGTTCCCGCGACTTATATTTATCCATCCGTTCGCGCCG
Organism: uncultured Verrucomicrobiaceae bacterium; assembly: GCA_964515735.1. Taxonomy (GTDB): domain Bacteria; phylum Pseudomonadota; class Gammaproteobacteria; order Pseudomonadales; family CAMLJR01; genus CAMLJR01. The sequence continues at coordinate 60,144 of CAZEVP010000009.1, forward strand.
CTTCGCGCACCGGACCGGGGAGACGGCGCCGGGATGCGCCAAGTTCTATTCGATTTGGGAGCGGGTTGCAATCGCCGATACGGCCGCTGCCGGTGGCCGCGATATAGTACGGCCCGGCCGGCGCGCGCTGCGTCGGTGGTCGGGGTGGGTCGAGGAAAAACCGCTGCGGTTTGCGCAGCGTTCGATGAGGGTGTGTTCGATGGCGGTACGTCGGCGCATGGGCGCGGAGAATTCGGAAGTCAGGGCCCGGCTGATCGAGGCGGCTGCGCAGATTCTGCAGGATGAGGGCGGGGTGGCCGTCACCGCGCGGCGCATCGCCGAGAAGGTCGGGCTGAAACGGCAGATCGTTCACTACTACTTCGGCACGATCGAGGAGCTGATCATCGCCCTGCTGCAGCGCGAGGAGGCGGTCGCCGAGCACCAGTACGAGGCCGCGCTGCAGTGCGACGAACCGCTGCGCGCGATCCGCAAGATCGGCATCGACGCCACCGTCAGGGTGTACGAATTCGCCGCGCTGGCGTTTCGCTACGACATCATCCGGGCGGAGTACATCAAGTCGGTGCAGCGGTTTCGACGGATGCACGCCGATGCGCTGAGCCGCCATCTGCAGCAGCGCGGGCTGACCTCGAACGTGCCGCCGGTCGTCGTCACGACGCTGATGCAGACCCTGTCGCAGGCGATGGCCGTCGAGGCCGCGCTCGGCGCCTCGGAGGGCCACGACGAGGTCAACGCCTTCATCGAAACATGGCTCGTCGCGTTCGCGGAGCGCGGCGTCTCTCCCGTCATTCCCGACTGATACTCACCGGCGCCGTTCGCGCGTCATGGCGGGGCGCTCGCCCTGCGCCTCTATCTTCCGCTGTTCGGGGCACGGTTGCGGCCGTGACTCTCACTCCCGCCTCGCCGTTCGCATCCTTCCTTTTTCAGTGCCTTGCCACGATGGGGTGGTCGATCCGCATGCTGTCACCTTGACAGCATGCGGATGGCGAGCGCTATCATGGCGCCAGCGTCCAGCCGGCCGCGTTCCCACGACGGGCCGGCAAACGGCAATGACCGGCGACAGCGCCGGGTTCCATCGAAGCCGCCCCCGTTCGTGTCGTCGGGGCGGCGCAGCGAAAAACAATAAGCGTCTGCACAGGTACGAGTTATGGATTCAGGTTCCGCCAACCGTGAAATCGCCGTGGTGGCGCATCGGCGCCGCGCGGCCGGTGCCGTTTCGCTGGCGATCTGACCGGCGTCGCCCCGACGGGGCGGATGAACCTCCAATCGATGTCTTGACGATCTTCGGCCCCGGCCGGGGTGAAGTGTTGCGCGCACCGATAGCCGGCGGCGCGCAATGGTGGTGATGCGGGGAGCGCGTCGTTCCGTCACCGGGCGGCGCTTGTGAAAACAACAATCAGCACGACAGGGTAGCGATAATGAAAAAACGACAATTCCAGTGGGGCGGCAACGTCAGGCCGGTAGCTGCGGTCAGCGCGCTCGCGGCGGCCATTTCCGCGAGCTACATGCCGCAGGCCGTTGCTCAGGAGGGGGCACAGCGCCTCGAGGAGATCGTCGTCACCGTGCGGCGGCGCGTGGAGATGGAACAGGACGTGCCGATCTCGATGAAGGTGATGGACGAGGATTTCCTGCGCAGCCAGAACATCGCCAAGATCGAGGACCTCGGCACCAAGGTACCGTCGATGCGGATCTCCTCCGCCGGTGGTTCCCAGAACGAGCCGCTGATCTCGCTGCGCGGCCAGCGCCCGGCGGAGACGGTGTTCTCGCAGGAGCCGGCGGTGCCGATGTACTTCAACGAAGTGGCGATCTCGCCATCGCAGGGCAGCAACCTCGGTCTCTATGACCTCGAGAGCCTGCAGGTGCTGAAAGGCCCGCAGGGCACGCTGTTCGGCCGCAACAGCACCGGCGGTGCCGTGCTGATGACGCCGAAGCGCCCCGGCAACGAACTGGGCGGCTACGCCGAACTGAAGATCGGCGACTACAACCTCTACGGTTTCGAAGGCGCCGTCGATGTGCCGATCAGCGACCAGTGGCAGCTGCGCCTCTCCGGCCACAAACTCGATCGCGACGGTTATCAGAAGAACGTCGCCGACAATGCGCTGCGCGGCAACCGCTATGGCGACGAACACTCCGAGGGCATTCGCCTCAGCCTGAACTTCGACGGCGAGCGGCTCAGCAACCTGCTGGTGCTGGCGCAGGACGAGAACCGGCTCGCGGCATCGGTGCCGGTCACCACCGGGAACAACCCGAGCGCGGGGCTGGGCTTCGCGGCCAGCGTGAATCCGGCCTGGGCCGCTTGGGCCCAGGGCGTGCAGCGCAACATCGATCGCGACGATCCGTGGCGGGTGGAGACGGACGTCGACGGCGAGGAGTTCGTTCGCAATGTCTTCGCGTCCAACACCACCGAGTTCGAGCTGAACGACAACCTGGCGATCAAGAACATCTTCGGCTATCGCAAGGTCGATTTCGAAACGGCCACCGACATCGATGGCACCGCGTTTCCCGGCTGGGGCGCATTGACGAGCGGTGCGCCCGGCACCACCCACAACCCGCGCCCGACCGTGCTCGGCTCCGAATTCTTCAGCGATGAATTCCAGCTGCTGGGTTCCGCGTTCGACGACCGCATGGACTGGATCACCGGTCTGTACTGGTCGAAGCTGGACGCGACGCAGGACTACCTGCTGCAGACCTCGCCCGGCCCGAGCTACGACAGCGGCATCACCACGGCGGTCAACACCTCCTACGGCGTGTTCGCGGAATCGAACTTCACGCTGACCGATAAGTGGGCGATGACGGTGGGCGTTCGCCAGAGCTGGGACAAGCGCGAGCTGACCGTCAGCAAATGGACGGATGTCGCGCGTACCAGCTGCACCGTGACCGGCCCCGGCGGAAGCGCGCTGGCGGACTGCGCACGCAGTGTCGACGAGAGCTTCAAGAAACCGACGTGGCGGGTCACGGTGAACTACACGCCGGTCGATGGCCACATGGTGTACGGCGGCGTGTCGACCGGCTATCGCGCCGGCGGCTTCAATACTCGCGGCACGAGCGATCGCACGTTGCAGCCATTCGATGCGGAAGTCGTGACCACCTATGAGCTTGGCCACAAGGCCGACTGGGATCTGTCGTGGGGTGCGCTGCGTACCAGTGCGGCCATCTTCCTGCAGCAGTACGAGGACATTCACTACACCCAGTCGGAGGCACTGCCGAGCGGCGCGCTGGTCACCACCACCGAGAACGCGGCCGAAGCCGAGATTCGCGGTCTGGAACTCGACGCCACGCTGCTTCCGATCGACAGCCTGGAGCTTCGCCTCTCCTACGCCTACATCGATGCCCAGTTCAAGGAGCGTCAGGACCTGATCGGCGGTCAGATGGTGGATACCAGCGACGATGCCTTCACCTACATTCCCGAGCAGTCGGTGACGGCGTCGGCCACCTACACGTTCCCGCTCGACCCGAGCCTGGGCGACATCTCGACGACGGCCAGCTACTACTGGCAGGACGAGATGAGAACGCACGGTCTCTACAACGAGTTCGACATCATCCCGGCCCGCCTCGGCGGCTCCTGGTCGCCGGAAAACATCGAGGCGATGCGGAAGTTCTCTACCGTCAAGAGCTATGCCGTCTGGAACGTGCGCTTCGACTGGCGCGGCGTGATGGGCTCGAGCTTCGACGTGGCGGCTTACGTCAACAACCTGACCGACGAGCAGTACGTGACGGGCGGTCTCAACGTGGTCGACAGTGGCGGCTATGGCGCTTACAACTACGGTGCTCCCCGCACGGTAGGCGCTTCGGTTCGCTACACGTTCTAGGTTCCTCTCTAGCTCCAATCGGTCCCGGGTTCGCCCGGGCCATAGAGCCTTCGGGATTGTCGCTTGCGCGCAATCCCTTTTTTTATGGCAGCCATTCATGGCCGCCACCCTTCAGGTCGCCACTGGTGCAGCGCTGACAATGGCTCCCGGCCATTTTTCATTCGTGCTCGAACCGGTTTTACGGCACGGCGCAACCGGACATTCCGATGCCGGCACGGCGCGAACGGTTTGCGCTATAGTCCGCCGCCCGCTCGCAGGATATGCGACATCCCTGCGGGGACCGATCAGTCGAATGCGAGGTGGCGCGTTGTCTTCTCCGGAGTTGTCTTCCACGGCTCTGTATACCGACCTGTCGCGCTATTACGACCTGATGTGCGCCGACATCGACTACCGCGATCAGAGCGAATACGTGCACCGGCTGGCGCGCCTGTTCGGCAATGGTGGCAGGCGTCATCTCGATCTCGCCTGCGGCACCGGGCCGCATGTCCGTCACTTCATCGATTTCGGTTACGCATCGAGCGGGCTGGATATCCACGAGCCGATGCTGGCGCTGGCGCGGCGGCGCTGCCCCGAGGCCACTTTTCTTCAGGGCGACATGTGCGGCTTCAGCGTGGCCGAACCGCTCGACCTGATCACCTGCTATCTCTATTCCATCCATTACTGCCAGCGCATCGACAACCTTCGACATTGCATCGCCGCCGTGCATGGCGCGCTGAATCCGGGTGGTCTGTTCTGCTTCAACGCCGTCGACAGGACGACGATCGACAACGGCAAGCAGGTGCGACATGCGATCGAGCATGGCGGCAGCCGCTTCGTCTTCTGGTCGGGTTGGCACTACGCCGGCATCGGTGAAGAACAGCAGTTGCTGGTGAAGATCGAAAAACACGGTGGCGATGCCGTCGAGGTCTGGCAGGATCGTCACGCGATGGTCGCCGTCAGTTTCGGCGAGCTGCGGGCGCTGTTGCAGCGATACTTCGACGTGCACGTGTTCGAGCACCGCTGCGATCGCATCGAACCGTGGGATGGCGTTTCGGGGAACACGTTCTTCGCCTGCGTCAGACGCTGAAGTCTCGTCGTGGCGGTGTCGCCTCAATAGGTGTCGGCGAGCTTGCCGTGGTCCCACGAGATGAGGTGATAAGGCATCAGGCGGACAATGACGCGTTTGCGCAGGGAGTCCTGAACCTGTGCATTCATCGTATCGCTCATGCTGGCCGCCAGTGAGTCGCTGGCCCTCAGCAGCCCCATCAGCTGTCGCACCTGTTCGCTCTCCGAAATGATCTCGGCGTTGCAGTAGAGCATGACGCCTTTCAGTTCGTGATAGCGCTCGCCACTCTCGACCAGCAGCGTGGCGCGCGGGTCGCGCTCGAGATTCCTGATCTTCTGGCTCTTGCGAAAGCTGGTCACGAAAATATGGCCGTGGTCATCGAGGCCGTATTCCATCGGCACCGGGTGCGGCATTGCGTCGGCACCGTTGGTCACCAGAATGATGCGGTGCCGGCTTTCGAGATATTCACGAATCTCGCCACCGGTCATTTGCACGAGTTCTCGGCGTGAAGGCATGGGTGTTCAGACCACGCCCGCGCTCAGCAGGTCGTCGATCTCCGCGGTGGAAAAGCCGGCGGAAGCCAGAATCTCCTCCGTATCCTGCCCCACCATCTGTGGCGGATTCGTTGCGGTTTGCGTCGCCTCTCCATTGATGGTTTCCATGCGTACCGGGTTGGCAGGCACCGGTGTGCCGGCGCATTCGACGATGGTGCCCCGCTCTTTGACATGCGGGTCGCGCAACAGCTGGGCGGCGTGATTGACCGTCGTGATCGCCGCGCCCAGCGGCGCGAGCCGGTCGACCCATTCAATCGCCGGGCGGGTGACGAGAACGGCGGCGATGGCCTGTTCCGTTGCCTCGGCCTCGGCTGGCTTGTGCAGGTTGTCGATCAGCTCGGGCAACCCCAGGCCGTTGCACAGCGCGCTCCAGGTTCGCGGTTCCGACGAGGCGATGGCGACGAACTCGCCGTCGGCGCAGGCATAGAGCCGGCGATCCGGCGTGGCCGGAATGGCGAAGGGGCGATCGGACAGCGGGTTGATCCCGCATGTCAGCAGCCAGGTCGAGGCTTCCGACAGGCTGATGTCGATATGCGCGCCGGTGCCGGTGCGGGCCGCCTGAAACAGCGCCGTGACGATGCCGATCACCGCCGCCAGTCCGCCGGATTGCAGGGCGAGAGGAATGTCGGGCTGCCAGGGCAGGTTCGAGGTGAGCGCCCTCAGCAGTCCCGAGTGTGCCAGATAGGAAAGATCGTGGCCGGGGTGTTCGGCATAGGGGCCATCCCGGCCAAAGCCGGTGATCGCGCACCAGACGACCCGGGGATTCAGCGCCTGTGCCTGCGGATAACCAAATCCCCTGGCTTCCATGGCGCCGGGCTTCGCATTCTCGACCACGACGTCGACCGTCGTGATCAGGCGTTCGAGAACACCGTTGGCCGCCGGGTTGCGCATATCCAGCGACATCGAACGCTTGCCGCGGCTGAGCGCCACCTGACCGATGACCAGGCTCTGTTTACCCTTGGCGGCCGGCGGTTCGACACGAATGATTTCGGCGCCGAGGTCGGCCAGCACGACCGTGCAGAATCCGCCGGGCGGGAACGCGGTGAAATCCAGTACGCGAACACCTGCGAGTGGTTTGAGCGGAGGTGTCATCATTGCTCCCGGTTAATTCTGGCGTGCGTAAACGCTGATGCGCTGGATACGGCCGGACGCATTCAGATAGAAGAAGTTCGCGGTGTGGCGGCTCGATCCATCCGCCAGCTTCGCCTCGATTTCCACGGCGGCGGAGGATTCGGTAATGACCTGTCTGACGGGATTGGGGAAGGGCGACCCCGCAGCGAACACGCCGAGATGCATGTCCCGAATGGCGGCGATGCCGGCGAAACTCTTGCCATTGGGAAGATGGAACGTTGCATCGTCCGCATACAGTGTAGATAGCGCATCGATGTCCCGCGCCCTGATGTTTTCGAAATATCGCTCGACTACGTGCTGTGGATTCAACGATCTGGCCTCGGATGGGTTTCGGGTTGTGGTGGCTTCACGGCTGCTCGGCGGCAGCCCGTTTCACACGATCGAGCATGACCTCGCAGGAGGCGAGCAGTGCCCGCATCGCGGTCGCATCCGAGGGTGGCAGCTGCCGCGCGAGATCGACATCTTTCTTCAGCAGTTCGTAGAGCGAATCGTGGGAGCCCGGCGCGCCGGGGCCGCGCGGTCGCAGCAGCCCGGGAACGGCCTGCAACGCGAACCCCTGGGCAGACCCCGCCATCAACGCGCCGCGCAGCTGTTCCCGGTCGAATCCCATTTTTTCGCCCACATCGAGAATCGACGCCGACATGCCGTAGTTGGCAATCGACACCAGGTTGTTCAGCAGTTTTCCTTCGAGCCCCTTGCCCACCGGCCCGAGGTGAACGGCGGATTTGCCGATCGCATCGAGCCACGGGCGGGCGCGTGCCACGGCATCCGCGTCACCGCCGATGAACAGCGAGAGCTTGCCCTCCAGCACCGCCGGGCCGCCGCCGGATACGCCGACGTCCAGCAGATCCACTCCGGATTGCCGGGCCAGCGCTGCCAGCTCCTGTGCCAGTTGCGGGGCGATCGTGGAATGGAGAAGAACGAGACCGCCATCGCCCAGTGCGGCGAACAGTTTTCCATCGCCGGCCAGCGCCCTGAGCTGTTCATCGGTCCGAACGCAGATGCCAAGCATCTTCGCGCTGCGCGCCGTCGCGATGGGGTCTGCCTCGCGCTCGGTGTTCGGCTCGTCGAAGGCCGCCAGCACGTCGGGGGCGATATCGCAGGCCACCACGCTGAATCCGCACCTGGCCAGTCGTCTGGCTATCGGAGCGCCCATGCTGCCCAGTCCAATGAAGCCGGCTTTCATCGGTGCGAACCTCTACGTGCGTGAACGTCAAAAAGTGCCCGCCCGGAGACATTCCCGGTGTTTCGCGGGCTTTCGGGTCTGCTGATCGATATGTTAGCTTTAACTGATCACTTTGTTAGCGTATCGCGAGCGCTTGCCAAACTGCAAGGGCAGGCGAAGCCTGCGGCATTCGCGGCAGTCATCGCGGTCGCGTTCGGATCATTCGGTCGGGTGGGGTGGCGAGCCGGGAAGGGATGGCTCTGTACTGGCTTCAACCCTTTTCGGGCGGTTCCAGCATGTCGAGGAAATGTTTGATGAGGGCATCCATTTCGCGGTGCCCGAGTTTGATGCCGAGCGCGCGCTCGCGGGTCAGTGCCTGCGACAGCGTCAGCATGAGGATGGAGAGCACCGCCGGCGAATAGAGCTCCGACTTGATTCCCTGCGCCTCCAGCGCGCGAGCGATCAGTTCCATTTCCAGCCGCCGGATTTTCTGTGCGCTCTGTGCGATCTCCGCGCCGATGGCCTTGTTGTGGTGCGCAAGCGCCATGAACTCTGCCGTCAATACGCCGCGGCCCTGTTTCATCAGGGTTTTCCAGAGCTGGTGCAGCGGCTGGGGCTTGTCCAGCAGGGTGTTGATGAACTCGAAGCCGCGCTCGGTGCGCCGGCGAAACACTGCCAGCAGCAGGTCATCCATGGTGTGGAAGTAGTAGTAGACCAACTGCTGCTTCAGTCCGGCACGCTCCGCGACGCGGCGAGAAGAGAGGGCGCCATAGCCCTCTTCCTGCATGACGAGCTCTGCCGCGTCGAGCAACGCGTGTCGGGTTTCCGAGTTTTCATCGCCCAGGCGACGATTGAGTTCGGAGGCTTTCTTTTTCATCGATTCGATATCGGGGATTCTGTCGGGCTTGTCGCTCGGGATTTTCCGCGAGCATATTACGGCAGGGCATCGGCCCGTTGTATCGGCTCTGGTATCCGATGCGATGCACGGCTGTTCGGCCACCCGGAGAGGGCTGGCGCATCCGTGAGATTGCCGTTGCAACTGCCTCCGGTTCAGCAGAGCGTGTTCATGACACCATAGTTTGGCCGCCGATTGACACCATAGTTTGGCCATTAAGCATTCAGAACTCCTAAGCCCGACGTTGTGAAGGGGCGTGGTCTAGGGCTGGCCTGATCAGTAGGGTTTTACCCCGATATCACGGACACTTTCGAGTAGGCTTACAAGAGCCATGAGG
>CAZEVP010000010.1:0-30000 GCA_964515735.1 uncultured Verrucomicrobiaceae bacterium
TCGCCGGCTTCGAGCCAGCTGGTCAGGATCCAGCCGAGGTCGAGCAGCGGGTCGCCGAGCGTCGTCAGTTCCCAGTCGACGACGCCGGTGATGCGCGGCGCCAGGTTCGAGAACATCACGTTGGGGAACTGCAGGTCGCCGTGGATCAGGCCGATGCGGCGGTCGGCGGGCAGGTTGTCGGTCAGCCAGCGGCTGACTTCGTCGATGTGCGGCAGCGAGCTGTCGTAGTTCGGCGTCTCGCGATAGCCGTCGAGCTGCGAGCGCCAGCGCGACACCTGCCGTTCATGCCAGTTGTCCGGCTTGCCGAGGTCGGCCAGCCCGACCGCGGCCGGATCGACGACGGCAAGCGCGGCGGCGGCGCGCACCAGCTCCTCGCCCATAGCCCGGCGCCAGCCGGCGTCGGTGGCGTAGCTGCCCGGCAACTGACCGCTCGGCGCGAAGCCTTCGAGCGGCTGCATCACGTAGAAGCTGGCGCCGATGACCGATTCGTCCTCGCAGACGGCGTACAGGCGCGGGTGCGGAACCGCGGTGCCGGCCAGTGCTCTCAGAATGCGCGCCTCGCGCAGCATCGTCTCGTTGGCGCCGGGGCGGATGTGCTTGCCGGGGCGGCGCAGCACGAAGCTGTCGCTGCCGCGTTCGATCAGGAACACGCTGTTCTGCACACCGCCGGTCAGCCGGCGCACGCCGGTCGCCGGGCCGCTGCCGGGCAGCTGCTGTGCGTCGAACCAGTTATTCAGTGCCGGCCAGTCGAGCAGGCCCTTGAAGTCATCCAGTGCGTTGTTCGCGTCGTTATCGTTGGACATGGCGTCTCTCCCGCTGTCGCTGCTGCGGAGACGAGGCGTTCGACCGTCCCGGACTCCGTCTGGTTGCGCATGCAGTCAAGCTTTGGGGAAGCGCCTGTCGCCGACAATGCGCCATCATGTCGATATCGGGACACAATGGGGCCGGCCGGCCGCATCGACCCTTCAGCGCGGCCGGGCGCGGTCATATAGTGGGCCGGGTCTGGCCGATGCGGATGGTGTCGGAGGAGGGGCGAGATGAATACGGCAGAGCCGCAGATGACGATCGACGCCGAGGTGCGCGCACCCGGCATGACGGCGCAGGTGATCCGTTTCGACATGGCGGGGCCGGCCGACAACATCCTGCGCGAGGAGGGGGCCTACTGGCTCGATCTGTCGCTGACGCCGCGGCCGCACAACGCGCGCGCCTGCTACCGCGACCACTGGAACCCGCACCGGTTCGAGCGCATCGGCAAGCTGTTCCTGGTGCCGCCCGGCGAGACCCTGCACGCCCGCAGCGACGGCGATCTGGCGCAGACCTCGATCGTCTGTCATTTCAATCCGGAGACACTGCACAACTGGCTCGACGGCGACTTCGAATGGAGCGATCGCGGGCTGGAGGCCAGCCTCAATATCCAGGACGACAACATCCGCAGCCTGCTGTTGCGACTCGCGCAGGAGACGCGCTACCCGGGCTTCGCCAGCGAGATGCTGGTCGAGCTGATCGCCTCGCAGCTGGCGATCGAACTCGGGCGCTATTTCGTGCGCCTGAGCGATGTGCCGGTCAGCGGCGGTCTGGCGCCGTGGCGCCTGCGGCTGATCGACGAATGTCTGCGCGAAGTGGGTTCGACGCCGACGCTGGCCGAGCTGGCGAGTCTGTGCAAGCTGTCGGTGCGGCAGCTGACACGCGGGTTTCGCACCAGCCGCGGCTGCTCGATTGGCGATTACGTCGCCAGCAACCGCATCAATCACGCCAAGGGGCTGCTGGCGTCGGGGCAGAGCGTCAAGGAGGTGGCCTATGCGCTCGGCTTCTCGTCGCCGTCGAGCTTCTGTTTCGCGTTTCGCCGGGCGACCGGGGTGACGCCGAGGGAGTTCCTGCGGCGCACCGCGCGCTTGCAGTGAGGCCGGGGCGTCCGCTTCCGTCATCAAACGATCAGGAGTCGATTGCGATGAATCCGTTGGAGAAACTCGAAGCGTGGATGGCGCTCAGCGAAGCCAAGGCCCGCTACTGCCGGCTGCTCGACAGCAAGGACTGGGACGGTTACGCGGCACTGCTGACGGAGGATTTCGAACTCGACGTCTCGGCCGGCTCGCAGGTGCCGGTCATCACCGGGCGCGACGCCGCGGTGCGGCAGGTGCAGTCGTCGATCCTGACCGCGAAGACGGCCCACCAGGTGCACTCGCCCGAGATCGAGCTGGACGGCGACGAGGCGAGAGTGATCTGGGCGATGCAGGATCGCGTGGTCTGGGGTGAGGATAGGCCGTCGCTGGTCGGCTACGGCCACTACCACGAGCGCTGGGTGCGCCGGGACGGTGGGTGGAAGCTGGCGGCGCTCAGGCTGACGCGGCTGCATATCGACTTTCTGCCACCGGCGCAGGGTTAGCCCGGCGAGAGGTGTCCGGATCGAGCGATTCCGTTGAAACAATCCAGTTGAAACGCTGCTGCCGAGTAGTATCATGCTTCCGCGCTGCGCGGTGCCTAATGTTACGGGTGACATCAGTCCCTGTCGGCAGCGGTAGAGGGACTGCGGTCCCACGGAGGGTATGATTCACGTCCAATCAGGTGCTTGAGGTAACCAGCTGTATCAAAGCCAATCGATTCTCGGTGAATGTGCCAGCCATAATAATCAGAGGGGAGCACAATGAAGCAGAAGAAGCGAAACACCAGCCATAAGATCTACAAAAGTGTTGTATGGCCAACCGCGATGCTGAGCATGGGGTTGTCCGTTCCGGTCTTTGCACAGAGTCAGTCCAGCGCCGTCGTCGAAGAGATCATCGTCTCGGCGCGTCGTCAGGAAGAGAGCGCCCAGGACATTCCGATCGCCATCACCGTGGTCGATCAGGCAACGATGTCCAACAACAACGTATTCAGTTCGGTCGACCTGAAGCAGTTCACGCCGTCGCTGGCGGTCAACAGCCGCTTCGGGCCGGATCAGGCCTCGTTCGCGATCCGCGGTTTCACGCAGGAGCTGCGTACCACGGCATCGGTCGGTTTCTACTTCGCCGAAGTCGTCGCGCCGCGCGGCGGTGGTTCGATCACCTCCGGTGACGGTGCGGGTCCGGGTGCCTTCTTCGATCTGCAGAACGTGCTGGTGCTGAAAGGCCCGCAGGGCACGCTGTTCGGCCGCAACACCACCGGCGGCGCGATCCTGCTGACGCCGCAGGAGCCGACCAACCAGCTGGAAGGCTATCTGGAGGCTTCGGCCGGCAACTACGACATGTACCGCGTCCAGGGTGTCGTCAACGTGCCGTTCAGCGAGAACGTGCGTGCGCGTTTCGGCATCGACACGATGGAGCGCGACGGCTATCTGAACAACAAGTCGGGCGTCGGCCCGAGCCACCTGGGCAATACCGATTACATTTCGGCGCGCGCCAGCGTGATCTGGAACATCACCGACAACGTCGAAAACTACACCATCGCCACTTACACCGACTCCGAGAACGATGGCACCGTCACGAGCCTGTTCGCCTGTGGTCCGTCGGGTGCCTGGTTCAACCCGGGCGGCGCCTGTAATGACCAGCTGGCGCGTCAGGGCAATGACTTCTACGGCGTCATGAGCCTGATGGAGAACCCGACCAGCAAGCTGGAACAGTGGCAGATCATCAACAAGACCAGCTGGTCGATCAACGACGACCTGACGTTCCGCAACATCATCTCCTACGCCGACCTCGAGCAGACCAACCGCACCTCGGTCTATGGCATCGGCTATTACTATCCGAGCGATGGTGGCCGCTATGGCTTCACCGAGTCGAACCAGATCGGCGGCATGCCGAGCAACAGCCAGGTCAGCTTCGTCGAGGAGATGCAGCTGCAGGGCTACGCGATGGATGGCGACCTGAACTGGCAGGCTGGCCTCTATTTCGAGAACAGCATGCCGGACGGTCCGTCGGGTTCGCAGTCGATCAACCAGCTCTACTGCTCGACGGTCGACATGGCTGATCCGCTGAACTCCCGTTGCGCCAGCATCGGTGGCGGTACCGGCCGGTCGGGTGGTATCTCGCGTCAGTCGGGTGAGATCGAGTACATCACGCAGGCCGCGTATACCGAGATGACCTACGACCTGTCGGATCAGTGGAAGGTCACCGGCGGTCTGCGCTACACGAAGGACCGGGCGATCGGCAAGATCACCGACTCCCGTCTCTGGACGGCCTTCCCGAATATGACTGGTGCGGGGGGTGTGCAGAATCCGGGGGCGCCGGGTCTGTATCGCTGCGTCTACAACGGCACCGTCAATCCGGGCCCGAACGATTGCAAGAGCGAGATCGACCAGACCAGCGAAGCGGTCACCGGTCTGATCGACTTCGACTTCTTCGTGACCCAGGACATCATGCTGTACGCGAAGTATTCGCGCGGTTACCGGATGGGCAGCGTCAACATCTACGGTGGCGACCCGTACCGGCAGTTCGATCCGGAGAGCGTCGACGCCTTCGAGCTGGGTGCCAAGACCACCTTCGGCGGTCCGGTGCCGGGTACCTTCAACATCTCGACGTTCTACAACGAACTGAAGGGGCAGCAGATCCAGATCGGTTACACGTCGCTGGATGGTCGCGCGCCGACCACCGGTATCGACAACGCCAACCTGTCGGTCATCCAGGGTGTCGAGGTCGAGACCTCGCTGATGCTGCTGGAAGATCTGGCGCTGACGCTGTCGTACACCTATCTGGATACCGAGCTGAAGGATATCGCACCGCTGCCGGGTAATCCGCTTGGCCCAGGCCTGAGCCTGTTCACGGCACCCGATGGTGCGATGGCGGTTCTGTCGTCGTCGTCCGCGGTGAACGAGCACCTGTCGTTCTCGCCGCGTCACAGCCTGGTGGCGAACCTGAACTACCGTCTGCCGCTGCCGGCGGAGGTTGGTGACGTCTCGGTCGGTGCGACCTACAGCTACACCGATGAGCAGATGAGCACCTCCCCGGGTTCCACGCCGTACGCCTGGTTGCCGTCGTATGAGATCGTCAACTTCAACGCGAACTGGAACCGTATCTTCGGCAGCAACTTCGATGTCGGAGCATTCGTCACCAACGCGTTCGACGAGCAGTACATCAACTATGTGCCGGGCAACTACAACAGCGTAGGCATCGAGATGCGCAGTGTGGGTGTGCCGAGAATGTGGGGTGCGAAAGTGCGCTACACCTTCGGCGGTTGATTTGATCGTACTGGATGGCCACTCGGCCATCCGGAAACGGCGCACATGCCAGGCGGCATGTGCGCCGTTTTTTTATGGCAGGCCATTGATCGCCTGCTGCTCTCCGGGCTGCCGCAGGCGCGGTGCTGAAAATAGCCCCGACTCGGCACAGACCGTCCCGATGCGTCGGCAGTGCATGTACCGACACGCCGTACACCTCATTCGATACCGGTCGTCAACTTACCAGCACTGTTAGGCGAGGCTCTGTGGTGTTTGGTTAAGTGTTTGATATTTATTTATTTTTTATATATTCGTTGAAACATACTAATTAGAGGGTATCATTTCCCGCCGCTGTGACGCCCGGTCGTTTGGACTTTGACGATCATCAAGTTTTGGGTCGGGTGGTCAGTGTCGTATGCCGATGGTCTTTCCGGACTGCCGTCGCGTATGTCGGCGATAAGTACACTCAGAGGGGAGCACAATGAAGCAAAAGAAACCAAGCCGCGTAAATCATCCGCTGTATCAGGCGGTTCTGTGGCCGACGACGGTCCTGAGCCTGGGGCTGGCCGCACCGGTCATGGCGCAGGTCGAAACTTCGGGCATGGTGGTCGAAGAGATCATCGTCTCGGCTCGCCGTCAGGAAGAGAGCTCGCAGGACATCCCGATCTCGATCACCGTCGTCGACCAGCAGACGATGGCCAACAGCAACGTCTTCAGCTCTATCGATCTGAAGCAGTTCACGCCGTCGCTGGCGGTCAACAACCGCTTCGGACCGGATCAGGCCTCGTTCTCGATCCGCGGCTTCACGCAGGAGCTGCGTACCACCGCCTCGGTTGGTTTCTATTTCGCTGAAGTCGTCGCACCGCGCGGCGGCGGTTCGGTCACCGCGGGTGACGGTGCCGGCCCGGGTGCCTTCTTCGACCTGCAGAACGTGCTGGTGCTGAAAGGCCCGCAGGGCACGCTGTTCGGCCGTAATACCACCGGCGGCGCGATCATGCTGACCCCGCAGGAGCCGACCAACGAGCTGGAGGGCTACCTCGAAGGCTCCGCCGGCGATTACGACATGCAGCGTATCCAAGGTGTCATCAACGTACCGATCAGCGACACCGTGCGTGCGCGTTTCGGCGTCGACACCATGAAGCGCGACGGCTACCTCGACAACAAGTCGGGCGTCGGTCCGCGCGAGCTGGGAGATACCGATTACGTCTCGCTGCGCGCCAGCGTGATGTGGGACATCACCGACACCGTCGAGAACTACACGATCGTCACCTACACCGATTCCGAGAACAACGGCATCGTGTCGAGCCTGTTCGCGTGCAACCCGAACCCGACCTCGCCGTCCGGCTCGCCGCTGATGTTCAAGCAGGGCTGTGACGCGCAGCTCGCACATCAGGGCAAGGGTTTCTATTCGGTCGAGAGCCTGTTCGAGGATCCGGTCAGCGAATCCAAGCAGTGGCAGGTCATCAACAAGACCTCGTGGGCGATCCACGACGACCTGACCTTCCGCAACATCCTGTCGGTCTCCGACATGGAGCAGCGCAACAACACCGCGGTCTACGGCATCAACTTCCCGTACACGGGCATCGGCGGCCCGGGCAGCTATGCCTTCACCCGCTCGGCCGACGTACCGGGCCACCCGACCAACAGCCAGACCGGCTTCGTCGAAGAGGCACAGCTGCAAGGCTATGCGATGGACGGCCGTCTGACCTGGCAGGCAGGTCTCTACTTCGAGAACAGCCGTCCGGATGGCTTCTCCGGCTCGCAGTCGGTCAACTACCTCTACTGCCAGAGCTATGATCCGCGCGATCCGGCCAGCGCCATCTGTGCCGCGCCGGACATCGCCGGTGCGCTCGGTGCGCTTACCGGTGGCACGATGTCGAGCTGGGGCGGTATCTCGCGTCAGCTGAGCGAGGTCGAGTTCACCAGCAAGGCCGCTTATACCGAGGCGACCTATGACCTCGCCGACGACTGGAAGATCACCGGTGGTCTGCGCTACACCAAGGACAAGTCGGAAGGCACCGCCATCTCGCGGGTCTGGGGAGATTATCCGGCAGCGCTGCTCGGCGGTGCGCCGGGCACGGCGGGTGCGTCGGGTTGCGCCTACTCGGGCGCCGATGCCAACTGCCGCGACACGCTCAAGCAGGGCAGCGAGGCTGTCACCGGTCTGATCGACGTCGACTACTTCCTGACCCAGGACGTCATGCTGTACGCCAAGTACTCGCGCGGCTACCGTCAGGGCAGCATCAACATGTTCGGCGGCGAAGGCTACAGAACCTTCGATCCGGAGCAGGTCGATGCCTACGAGATCGGCGCCAAGACCTCCTTCGGTGGTCCGGTACCGGGTACGTTCAATATCGCCGTGTTCTACAACGACCTGCGCGAGCAGCAGCTGCAGTATGGCTACATCGCTCCGGGGCTGGCGCCGACCACCGCGATCGTCAACGCCGGTAAGGCGCAGATCCAGGGTGTCGAGGTCGAGACCTCGCTGTACCTGCTCCAGGATCTGATGCTGAACCTCTCCTACAGCTATCTCGACACCGAGCTGAAGGAAGCCGCTGACATCACCGCACCGGCTGGCGTCACCATCCAGAAGACGGCTGAGGTGGGCTCCGATCTGAGCTTCTCGCCGAAGCACAGCGCGGTGGTCAGCCTGAACTACCGTCTGCCGCTGCCGGTGGAAGTCGGCGACGTGGTGCTCGGTGCGATCTACAGCTACACCTCGGAGCAGTACAGCACCGGCGCCAGTTCGTCGCCGTACGCGCTGCTCGACTCCTACGAGGTGGTCAACCTGAGCGCCAACTGGAACGCCATCCTCGGCAGCAGCTTCGACGCGGGTCTGTTCATGACCAACGCGCTCGACGAGGAGTACACGACCTACGTTTCCGGTCTGTACAACTCGCTGGGCTTCGAAACCCGCATGACGGGTGTGCCGAAAATGTGGGGTGCGAAAGTACGCTACAACTTCTGATCGGTCGATGACCGGCCTCGGGTGACGCAGTTCCGGTCACCCCCGAGCGGCGCGCAGGGCGATGTCCTGCGCGCCGTTTTTCTTTATATGGCGTATCGCTTTCGACGGCTCCGGCCTTCGGTTTTCTCCCCTTCCGGCGGTATCGCTCCATCCACATTTCCAGCCTTTTCGCGACTCCGGTGAGCAGTGGCGCCGGCTTGCCCCTCGATGTCTCCAAGGTGCAGTTCGATTTATATATATGCCTATAAATGTGTATTTATTGTCGTATTTCTGAATATTTGTCAGTTGACAGTAAAATAATAGGCATTTTAAATGGCGATCCTCATGCCGTATCAGTTGTCGATCTGGCGGGCTACAGCGCTCCGCTCTTGTCTGCACCGAACGGCGGGTTCATAACAGGCGCTGGCATCCGTCCAGGGGGCAAATCAGATGAGCTTCGTTCTTCCGAGTCGGGACAACCTTCCGAAATATTCCGTCGTCGTCGGCGACCACCTCGCCGAGCGTGGGAGCGGCGGTACGCTCGCTCACATCTATCCGGCCAACGGCCAGGTCACCTGCGAGCTTTCGATGGCGGGGCCCGCCGATGTCGATCGCGCGGTGCAGGCGGCGCGGGCGGCCTTTCCCGCGTGGCGCGCGCTGACCGGCGACAAGCGTCGTGATCTGATGCTGAAGATGGCATCGCTGATCGAGCAGCGCGGTCAGGAGTTCGCCGCGCTGTCGACGCTGGAAAACGGTGCACCGAGCATGGTGGCACCGTTCTTCGCCGTCGATGCCGCACAGAAATTCCGCTATTTCGCCGGCTGGGCCGACAAGATCAAGGGCGAGACGATCGCCACCTGGGGCGCGCCGTCGCACGACTATGTCAGCTATGAACCCTACGGCGTGGTCGGCGCCATCATTCCGTGGAATGGCCCTCTGGTGGCGGTGACGATGGCGATCACGCCGGCGCTGGCGGCCGGCAACTGCGTCGTCGTGAAAGCACCGGAGCTGGCGCCGTTCACGGTGATGCGCCTGGCCGAGCTGTTCCTCGAAGCCGGTTTCCCGCCGGGCGTCGTCAACATGGTGGTCGGTGGCCCCGATGTCGGCGAGGCGCTGGTCGCCAATCCCGGCGTCGACAAGATCCAGTTCGTCGGCAGCGGCGCGACGGCGAAGAAAGTGCTGAAGACCGCGGCGGAAAACCTGAAACCGTGCGGGCTCGAGCTCGGCGGCAAGTCGGCGGTGATCGTCTTCGCCGACGCCGATCTGACGCAGGCGGGGCGGCGCGGACTGTCGGGCGCGATCAGCGTCAGCGGCCAGGGCTGCGTCAACGGCACGCGTTTGCTGGTCGAGCGTCCGATCTACGAACAGTATCTCGGCATGCTTCAGGCGATCGCGGCGCACATCAAGGTCGGCGACCCGCTCGATCCGACCACGGTGATGGGGCCGGTGATCTCGGAGGCCTCCGCCAACCGCATCGTCGGCATCGTCGAAAAGGCCAGGAAAGAAGGTGCGAGAGTGCTGACCGGTGGCGAACGTCTCGGCGGCGATTTCGCGGCCGGTTTCTATCTGCCGCTGACGATCATCGCCGACGTCGATCACAATAGTTCGCTGGCACAGCACGAAGTATTCGGCCCGGTGCTGTCGGTGACGCCGTTCGATACCGAGGAAGAGGCGATCGCACTGGCGAACGCCACCGACTATGGCCTCGGCGCCTACATCCACACGCAGAATCTGCGCCGCGCGCATTACGTCGCCAGCCAGATGCAGGCCGGTATGGTGCAGGTCAACGCATCGGGCGAGGGGATGCAGCCGAACGTGCCGTTCGGTGGCATGAAGCAGAGCGGTTACGGCCGTCTCGGCGGCGAGCAGGCGGTTCGCGAATTCCTGCAGGTCAAGAACGTCTACGTCAACATCGCACCTCCACAGTGACGATCAATCGGGACAACAATAATGACGATGCTCGATCCCCTGGCGCGCTCGCAGTTCGGCGCGCAGCAACAGAGTGAACTGCTCGGTGCGAGCGCGCCGGAGCCGGCGACGCTGCTCGAAGCCTCGTGGCGCGATTTCATCTTCGCCGAGGTCTGGTCCCGGCCGGGACTGGACCGGCGTTCGCGCTTCCTGATCGCGCTGGCCGGCGCCGCCTGCGAGGGCTGCCACAGCG
Organism: uncultured Verrucomicrobiaceae bacterium; assembly: GCA_964515735.1. Taxonomy (GTDB): domain Bacteria; phylum Pseudomonadota; class Gammaproteobacteria; order Pseudomonadales; family CAMLJR01; genus CAMLJR01. The sequence goes on from CAZEVP010000010.1 coordinate 10,234, forward strand.
GTGTCATCGAGGGCTATGCGCGCGGCGCGCTGACCACCGGCGAACTGACGCTGGCGGAGCTGCGCGAAGCTGCGCTGCATCTCGCCGTCTATGCCGGCTGGTCGCGCGGTATGACGTTCGATGCGGCGATCACCCGCGTCGCCGACGAGCTGGCGCTGCCGCCCGCCGACTGTCCGCCGATCTCGCAACCGTGGCAGCCGCAGCAGCGGATCGACACGGGGCGGACCTGCTTCACCGAGACGATGACGTTCCCGCCGCCGCCGCCGGTCACGCCTTATTTCGAGGCGGGCATCCTCAGTTTCGTCTTCTCCGAAATGTGGAACCGGCCGGGGCTTGATCAGCGCGCGCGGCGCTGGATCACGATGGTCGGCGTGGCCGATTCTGCGTCGACCACACCGATCCGCACCCACACCTATGCCGCGATGGCCAGCGGCAACGCGACGCCGGCGGAGATGCAGGAGTTCGTTCTGCAGTACGCCATCCACGGCGGCTGGCCGAAGGCATCGGTGATACAGGGGGTGGTATTCGAGATGGGCAAGCGGGTCACCGAAGGGTTGCCGTACGAGTGAGCCGTCGCGGCTGTGGCGTGAAGTCCGGTATTTCGTCTGGAGCGTACTGAATGAATGTCGATATGAAAGGCAAGGTGGCGCTGGTGACCGGCGCCGCCTCGGGGCTGGGGCGGGCGACCGCGCTGAAACTGGCGCAGGCCGGTGCGAATCTCTGCATCGTCGATCTGAATGCGTCGGGTCTCGACGAGACGGCGGTGCAGCTGAAAAGCCACGGCGTCGAGGTGCTGAGCCACGCGGCGGATCTGTCCGCGCGTGAAAACTGCGTCGATGCGGTCGCGGCGACGGTGGCGAAGTTCGGGCGGCTCGATGCGCTGTGCAACGTCGCCGGCATTCTGCTGCTGAGCAATGCGCACGAGATGAGTGCTGCCGATTTCGAGAAGACGATGGCGGTCAATTTCAACGCACCGTTCTTCCTGATGCAGGCGGCGATTCCTCATCTGCTCGAAGCCGACGGCGCCGTGGTCAACGTCACGTCGTCGGGCGCGCTGATCGGTGAGGCCTATTGCGGTGTCTACACCGCGGCGAAGGCGGGGCTCACGCACCTGACCAGATCGCTGGCGATGGAGTACATCAACAAGCCGATCCGCTTCAACGCCGTCGCGCCCGGCGGCATGGCGACCAACATCGCCAACAATTTCCGGATGCCCGAAGGCTTCGATCCCGAGCTGTTCAAACGCTTCACGCCGCTGCGCGGTGTGGTCGAGGTCGATGACGTCGCCGATCTGGTGGCTTTCCTCGCTTCGGATGCCGCGCGCGGTTATCACGGCGCCTGCATCTCGATCGACAAGGGCATCACGGCGGGTTGAACCGTCGCGCGAGCGGAGAGGCGTCAATGTCGAACGAAGCTTTCATGTCGAACGAAATTTTCCCGTCGGCTGAAACCGGTAAACCGGGCGTCGGCTTCATCGGTCTCGGCAGTCAGGGCGCGCCGATGGCGCGCCGCATCGTCGAGGCCGGCTACCCGACCGTGCTGTGGGCGCGCCGTGCGGAAACGCTGGAGCCGTTCGCCGACACGCAGGCGCAGGTCGCCGGCAGCGTCGCCGAACTCGGCGAGCGCTGCGATCTCGTCGGCGTCTGCGTCGTCGATGACGCCGGCGTGCAGCAGGTCTGCGACGAATTGCTGCCGGCGATGCGGCGCGGCGGGCTGATCGTGATTCACTCCACGGTTCATCCGGATCTGTGCCGGCGACTGGCGCAGCAGGCGGCGGCGCGCGGATTGTCGCTGGTCGATGCGCCGGTCAGCGGCGGTGGCGCCGGTGCCGCCGCCGGCACGCTGACGGTGATGGTCGGCGGCGAGGCGGAGGCCGTCGCCAGCGCGCGTCCGGTGTTCGAAACCTTCGCCGGGCTGATCGTCCATCTCGGTGGCGTCGGCGCCGGGCAGATGGCCAAGCTGGTCAACAACGCCTTGATGGCGGCGCATGTCGCCATCGCCCACAACGGGCTCGAAGCCGCAGCCGAGCTCGGTATCGATCGCGCGGCGCTGACCGAGCTGGTGAAGGTCAGCAGCGGCCGCAGTTTCGGTTTCGACGTCTGCGCGCGGCTGCCGAACCCGGCGGCGTGGAAGCATGGCGCCGCGCTGCTGGCCAAGGATGTGCGCCTGCTCGGCGAGGCGCTCGGCGATTCGCCATCGTTTCCGCCATTTCGCGATCTGACCGCACCATTCTTCGATCTGGCGTTGAAGGAATAATCCTGACGCCGGGCCACAATCGTCCACCCCGTGACCGGCGCCGCGAGCGGTGCCGCTGAGGAGCGCAACCATGAGCTTTTCCCTCGACCAGTATCGTCTCGATGGCAAGGTCGCCATCGTCACCGGCGCCGGCGGGCGCGGCAACAGCATCGGCCGCGCCTACGCGCTGGGGCTGGCCAGTGCCGGTGCCGCTGTCGTTGTCGCCGATCTCAACGCCGATGGTGCGCAGCGGGTCGCCGGCGAGATCCTTGATGCCGGCGGCAAGGCGATCGCCGCCGGTGTCGACATCACGCAACCCGATTCGGTGGCGGCGATGGCCGATGCCGCCGTGCAGGCGTTCGGTGGCGTCGACATCCTGGTCAACAACGCCGCGCTGATGGCGGAGCTGAAGGGCGGTTCGCTGCTCGACATGCCGAACGAGGAGTGGGACAGCATTTTCGATGTGAACCTGACCGGCGCGCTGAACTGCTGCAAGGCCGTCGTGCCACTGATGCGCCAGCGCGGCGGCGGCAAGATCATCAACCAGACCTCGGGCGGTGCGTTCCCGGCGATCGGCGCCTACGGCATCAGCAAGCTGGCGCTGGTCGGCCTGACGACGACGCTGGCGCGGCAGCTCGGCCGCGACAAGATCAACGTCAATGCGATCGCGCCCGGCAACGTCACCAGCGACGCCGGCCGCCAGCTGACGCCGGACGATTCGCCGTTCATCAAGTTCCTCGAAATGAGCGTGGCGATGCGCGTGCGCGGTGAGCCCGACGAGCTGGTCGGCGCGCTGCTGCTGCTCAGTTCGTCGGCCGGCGACTGGATCACCGGTCAGGTGCTGCACGTCGACGGCGGCTGGATTCTGCGGCCCTGATGCGATGTCCGTTTTCGAGAATAAGAATGCACTGATATTCGGCGGCGCCAACGGCATCGGCCGCGCCGTCGCACGGGAGTTCGCGCGCCGCGGTGCGCGGCTCGCGGTCGCCGACATCGACCTCGCGGCGGCGAGCGAGACGGCGGCCGCGATCGCTGATGATCGTGGCAGCGCGGTCGCCATCCACTGCGATGTCACCAGTGAACAGTCGATACGCGATGCGGTCTCTGCCACCGAGCGACAGTTCGGTGACATCGACATCGTCGTCAACAACGTCGGTGTGATTCTCTCCGGCAACCCGCAGGACATTCCGGTCGCCGAATGGCAGCGCATTCTCGATCTGAATCTGCTGTCGGTGGTGCGCAGCAACGATGTGCTGCTGCCGAAGATGCTGGCGCGTGGCGCCGGACATATCGTCAACACCGCGTCGTTCGCCGGCCTCTATCCGTATGCGACCAGTCGCCTGCCGTACGTGGCGGCGAAGGCGGCGGTGATCGCGCTGACCGAATCGCTGGCGCTCTACCTGCTTCCGAAGGGCATCCGCGTCAGCTGTTTCTGTCCCGGGCCGGTGATGACCGGTGTCATGAAGGGGATGAAGAGCTGGTCGGACGATGCCGTCATGTGCGGCCCCGGTCGCCAGTTCGCGCTGATGACGGCGGAGCAGGCTGCGTTGGTGCTCGCCGACGGTATGGCGAACGAGCGCATCGTCATTCCGACCGACGACAAGGTGTGGGAGCTGATCCGGCAGCATGCCGCCTCACCGGATCAGTTCATTCGCGATAAGATCGACGCCTTCGAGCGCGGGGATTTCGGTCTCCCCGGTCGATGACGATTCGACGACGAACGGAGAGCGACAGATGACGCAGGGCGTGGCGGTGGTGACCGGTGCGAGCCGTGGGCTGGGGCGTGGAATCGCACGCGCGTTCGGCAGCCGTGGGCTGACGGTTTACGTGTCGGGGCGCAGTGCCGATGAGCTGGAACAGGTCGTCACTGAAGTGGCCGCTGCCGGCGGGCGCGCTGTCGCGGTGCGCTGCGATCATCGCGACGACGAACAGGTGAAGGAACTGTTCGAGCGTGTACGCGGCGATGCCGGCCGGCTCGACATCCTCGTCAACAACGCCGCCGCGGTCTATCCGCGCGACCTGTCGACACCCGGCCCGTTCTGGAGCAAGCCGCTTCATCTCGTCGACATGATCGACGTCGGCCTGCGCTCGAATTACGTGGCCGCCTATTGCGCCGCGCCGCTGATGATCGAGACCGGCGGCGCGCTGATGGCGCACATCTCGTTCTACGGCGCCGTCTCCTATTTCCATGGCCCCGCCTACGGCGCGGCGAAGGCCGGCACCGACAAGATGAGCTTCGACATGGCCGTCGACCTGCGGCCGCACGATGTCGCGTCGGTATCGATCTGGCCCGGCTTCATCCTGTCGGACATGCTGAAAGCGATACCGCGCGAGCAGTTGTCGCCCGAGCTGGCGGCGAGGCTGCCGGCATTCGAGACGCCGGAGTTCACCGGTCTGGTCGTCGAGCGGCTGTGGCGCGATCCGGCGCGGATGACGCTCTCCGGCGAGACGCTGATCGGCGCCGAACTCGGTCGTCGTTTCGGCATCACCGATCCGGATGGCAAGCAGCCGCCGATCTATTCGGCGTCGATGGGCGATCCGTCGCAGCGTTTCATCGTGCCTGACCTTGGTTGAGGCCGGCGGGCGATGAGCGTCATCACGGTCGGCAGCGCGCAGATTCGCCGCGTCGAGGAGATGACGCTGCATTCGCCGATGGCGACGCTGACGCAGGATCGCGCGCTGCTCGATGCGCACCGGCACTGGCTGGAGCCGCTGTTCCTGACGCCGGACGACCGTCGCGATTTCGTCTTTCAGAGCTGGATCGTCAGTGTCGACGGTCGCATCGTCGTGGTCGATCCGTGCACCGGCAACGGCCGGCCGCACATGTATCCGTTCTTTGACCGGCTCGACACGCCCTACATCGAACGCTTCGCCGCGACCGGCATCCGTCCCGAGCAGGTCGATTACGTGTTCTGCACGCACCTGCATCACGACCACTGCGGCTGGAGCACGCAGCTGCGCGACGGCCGTTTCGTGCCGACCTTTCCGAACGCGCGCTATCTGTACGTGCGGCGCGAATACGAGCGCTGGGATACGCGGCTGCCGGGTCATCTGCCGGTCGATTACAACGTTGGCGTGTTCGAGCGCAGCGTGCTGCCGGTGGTCGAGGCGGGGCTGGCCGATCTGGTTGGCGATCGCCACTGCATCGCGCCGGGGCTGGAGATCGAGCCGGCGTATGGACATACGCTCGGCCATTCGATGCTGCATCTGGTGTCGCAGGGTCAGTCCGCCTGCTTCACCGGCGATGTGTTTCACCATCCGCTGCAGATCATCGAGCCGACGCTGCACATGCCCGGCTGCGACGATCTGGCGATGGCGATCGAGACGCGCCGGCGTGTCATCGAGCTGTGCATCGCGCGCGATGCGCTGGTGATTCCCGCCCATTTCCCGGCGCCACATGCCGGGTGGATCCGCCGCGACGGCGCTACGGTGCGTTTCGAACCGCTGGCCGTGTAGCGCCGTCGATGTTCAGCGGCGTGTCTGTCGCAACCCTTCCTGTTCGCGCGGAATGTCGAAGCGGCGCATGTAGTCGCCGAATTGTTCGGCGACGGCATCGGCGTTCAGCCCGAACTGTTCCAGCGCATACGGATTGGCGCCGCGCGCCCCCTTCGGGTTGCGGCGGTGCCAGTCGGCCACCGCCTCGCGCAGCGTGTCGGGCGATTCGACGCCGAGCGCTGCATGAACGTCGGCCATCGCGGCGGCCGGATCGTCGAGCAGCCGGTAGTAGTCGACATGGACCACGCGACCGGCATTGGCGCCATCGGCGAACGCCATGATGCGGTCGATGTGGCGCTGCACGAAGTCGAGCATCTGGTGGCCGACCCGGTGCGGGTCGACCGGCTGGTCGTAACGCACGCTGCGCAGCGTGGCGGTCAGTTTCGAGATCGAGGCCAGCGTCTGTACCGGGTCGCGATGCGTCATGACGAAACGCGCATCGGGATGAATGCCGAGAATCGTCTCCATCGCCAGCAGGTGATTCGGATATTTCAGCGCCCAGCGCGGTTGCGGCGTGCACCACTGCAGCAGTTGCAGCTGCCGTTTGTGGACGGCGTAGGCGGCGCCGACATCGAGCTCGCTCATCAGGTAGTCGAAATACGACGGCACATCGAGCAGGTTGTGCAGGCCGCCGGCCGCATAGCACTGCTCCATGAAGGCGTGACACTCCTCGGGACCGTCGGCATCGACCAGATGCATCGCCTCGAAACCTTCGGCCTGTGGCCGCAACCGGCGGCGGCGCTCGCCCTCTTCGGCCTTGCGGCGTTCGACCGACGCGGGATCGACACCGGGCGGTGGCGATGGCGAGATGCCCTCCCAGGTGCGGATCAGCCGGAAGCGATCATCGCGGTCGAACAGATACTGGAAGAAGGTGGTGCCGGAGCGCGGCAGGCCGGTCAGGAGCACCGGTGCCGCGATCGTTTCCGCGCCGATTTCGGGAAAGTCGCGCAGCCATTTCAACCCTTCGAGACGATCGGCGGTGCGCTCGATCAGCGCGCGCCGGGTGATCTCTTCGCCCCAGACGGGGAGCTTCGCATCGTCGTTGATCGAGGCGACCAGCCGTTCGAGATTGCGGTGCAGCGCGGTGTCGCTGTCGGCGATGCCGACGCGCACCTCGGCTTCTTCGATGATCGCGGCGGCGGTCAGCATCGCGTTGTTTCCGTCGTTCCGGTGCGCGTCAGGCGCGCGGGCCGCGCGCGAACAGGCGGCTCTTCAGCAGCGTGAAGCTGGCATCCTCGGGATAGGCCGGGGCCGGCGTGTTCGGCTCGACCGGGCGGCGCGGCGCCTTGTAGTCGTAGCTGACGATGCGCTGCGCGAATTTCCAGCGCCCGTCCTCCTTGCGATAGCGGTCGATGTAGCGCACCGCCATCAGATCCTCCAGCCAGCCGCCCTTGCCGTCGGGGATGAGGTGGTAGGCGAGCGCGTAGACCTCGCCTTCGCCCTCGTCGCCATCGACCGAGATCAGGTGGTTGCAGATGTGGTGGCCGCTGTAGCGCATGTACGGGAACGATTTTTCGAGGAAGTCGACGTAGGCCTCGGCCGGGCCGTCGAAGCTGTCGCCGTGCGTATCGGTGGAGTCGGCGGTGTAGAGCGTGCGTAGCAGCGGGCCATCCTTGCGGTCGACGCCGCGCGAGTAGAGCAGCGCGAGTTCGCGGATCTCCTCCTTGGCGAGCAGGGTTTCGAGGGCGCGTTGGTCGATGCTCATCGCAAATTCTCCGGGATGAATTTTAGGAATATCAGCCGGCGGTGACGCCGTTGTCGATGTTGATGCAGGCGCCGTGGTAGCCGCGCGCGGCATCGGAGGCGAGGAAGGCGACCATCTCGGCGACGTCGTCGATCTCATTCATGCCGCGCAGCGGCGAGTAGCGCTGGATCAGTGTCGGATCGGCATCCTGCAGGTTGCGGAAGCCGGCGGCGAGCGCCGTCATCATGCCGCCCGGTGCCACCGCGTTGAAACGAATCGGCTTGTGCATGTACTCCATCGCCAGCGACTTGGTCAGGTGTGACAGGCCGGCCTTGGTGGCGCAGTAGGCGGCGGTGTAAGCCTGGCCCTTGTGCGCTGCACACGAGGTGACGTTGACGACCGCGCCATTGGTCGCGAGCAGGTGCGGAATCGCCGCCTGGATCAGGTGGAACGGTGCGCTCAGGTTGACCGCGATGGTTTTGTTCCACTGCTCGACGTTCATCTGCCCGGCGTGACAGGGAATGAACAGGGCGGCGACATTGCACAGCGCGTCGAGACGGTTGAAGGTCTGCACTGCCGTGGCGACGGCGCGCTGGCAGTTCTCCACCTCGCCGATATCGGCGGCGATGACGACAGTGCGCACGCCGAGTGCCTGCGCCTCGGCCGCGGTGGCGTTCAGCCCCTCTGCATTGATGTCGAGCAGGCAGAGATCGGCGCCGGCGCGCGCCAGTCGCAGCGCCGTTGCCCGCCCCAGCCCGGCGGCGGCGCCGGTGATCAGTGCCGATTTTCCTTTCATGTCACTGGGCGATGGCATGTTTGAAATACCTCGAATCCATGGATGGTGACGCTTACTGCGTGAAGGTGTAGCCGCCGTTGACCGGATAGGTCTGGCCGGTGATCCACGACGCCGCGTCGGAGCAGAGGAACAGCGTCATGTAGGCGACATCGTCCGGCTTGCCGAAACGGCGCACCACGTAGCGCGACACATGCTCCTTGGCGCGGTCGCTGGAGAGATAGGCCTCCAGCTGTTCCGGTGGCATCGGCGGCTCCAGCGTCGATAGCGAAATCGCGTTCGAGGTGATGCCGTAGCGACCGGCCTCCTTGGCGATCGATCGGATGAAGCCATTGGCACCGGCCTTCGCGGCCGAGTAGGCGGCGAGGCGCGATTCGCCGACGCGGCCGGAGTCGGAGACGATGGTGACGATACGCCCCTTCTTCTGCGCGACCATGCCGGGCAGTGCGGCGTGACAGCAGTTCATCACGCCGTGCAGGTTGGTGTGGAAGTAGCGATCCCACTCTTCGGGGGCGGTCTCCCAAAACAGCGGCGAGTGGCGCATGTCGGCGTTGGGGCCGGCGTTGCCGGCGTTGTTGACCAGAATGGTGATCGGCCCCAGCGATGACTGCGCCGCTTCGACGGCCGCCTTGACCGAGGCGTAGTCGCCGACGTCGGCCTGCACCGCGACGGCGCGAACGCCGAGCGCCTCGATCTCGGCGGCGACCGCTTCGGCGCGTTCGAGCACGTAGTCGTTGACGGCGACGCCGCCGGCGTTGTGGCGCGCCAGCGCCAGCGCGATGGCGCGGCCGGCGCCCTGACCGCCGCCGGTGACGAAGGCGAACTGCCCGCCGAGGTCGAGTGGATCTTCACCGATCATTGCGCGTTACCTCTTGTGTGAACCTTGTGTGAGCCTTTGACCATCGAGCATCGTCCGCGCGTGGAAATGGCGCCGTCAACCGTGGTTAGATTCGCCCCGCCGCGCAGCTGGCGCGTGGCGAGCGGGATCTCGGGCCGTCGCGACGACGGCGGGGTGCCGGATGATATTCGGAAAATTCCGAATATTGCAAAGGTGCGATTCGCAGTGATTTTCGGACAGAGTTGAGGTTGCCATCGATGAAGACGTTCCTGACCCGCCGCTTCGACGGTATCGATTCGCTGGTGATCGAGGAGGCGCCGCGGCCGGGGCCGCTCGGCCCGGGCCAGATCCGCATCGCCGTGCGCGCGGCCTCGGTCAACTACCGCGACCTGCTGGCGGTCACCGGCGTGATCGGCAAGCCCGGCGCCGACGGCGGCCTGATCCTCGGCTCGGACATGGCCGGCGAGGTGGTCGAGGTGGCCGCCGACGTCTGGCGCATCAAGGCCGGCGACCGCGTCTCGCTGATCTTCAACCCGGACTGGCTCGGTGGTCCGTGGCGCGGCAACACCGGCGTCTACTGCCGCGGCAGCGGGTTGCCCGGCGTCATGTGCGAGGAGATCGTCGCGCACCACAGCGAGGCGGTGCTGTTGCCGTCGCACCTCGATTTCGCCGAAGGGGCGACGCTGCCGTGCGCGGCGGTGACGGCATGGCACGCGCTGTGCGGCGCCGAGCCACTGCTGCCCGGCATGTCGGTGCTGCTGCAGGGCGCCGGCGGTGTTTCGGTGTTCGGCCTGCAGTTCGCCAAACTGTTCGGCGCGCGCGTCATCGTGACGACGTCGAGCGACGAGCGCGCGGCGCGGCTGAAGAGTCTCGGCGCCGACGAGGTGATCAACTACCGGCAGCACGAGCAGTGGGACAAGGTGGTGCGCGAGCTGACGGCAGGGCAGGGCGTCGATCTCGCCATCGACCTCGGCGGTGCCGGCACCATCGACCGCACGGTGGCGGCGACGCGCCGCGGCGGCCGCGTCGCGCTGGTCGGCCTGCTGACCGGCTGGCCGAATGCGATCTCGTCGCTGTTCAGCGCCGGTGTCAACGTGTCGCCGGTCGCGGTCGGCAGTCGCGACGATTTCGAGATGATGAATCGCGCCATCGCCTTCCACCGGCTGCGGCCGGTGATCGACAGCCGCTATCCGTTCGAACGGTTGCCGGAGGCGCTGCGCCATCTGCAGAGCGGCCGCCAGTTCGGCAAGATCGTCATCGATATCTGACGTCGGGAGTGGCTGTGCCGAAACGAAGAAAACTGACCGTCGACGATCGCCGTTTCATCGACGACATCGCCGTGCTGCTGGTGCCGTGGGGCATGTCCAGCGTTACCGCGCGCATCTACGGCTACCTGCTGCTCAGTGCCAGTGCGGTGACGCTGGATCAGATCGCCGAGGATCTGCAGGTCAGCAAGAGCAGCGTCAGCGTCTCGGCGCGCGCGCTGGAGCGCGCCTCGCTGGCGCGGCGCTCCGGCGAGCGCGGCAGCAAGCGCATCTATTACGAGGCGTCGGAATCGTGTGGAAACGCCATCGGCGAGCGCATCGTCATGCTCGGCGCGATGGCCCGGCTGCTGCAGACGCGCGCGGCGACGATGACCTCGACGACGGCGAAACAGCGTCTGGAGAAGGTCGCATCGCTCTATACGATGATGCGCGATGCGGTGACCGAGACGGTGCAGCGGGTGATCGATTCGGCGGAGAATCCGGTGGAGAAGAGTCCGTCGGCAAAACGCCCGGCAGGAAAAAGCCCTGTATCGAAAAAACCGGCAGCGAAAAAGAAATAGCGGCCGCTGTCACGCCGACCGGTCGACGATGGCCTGCACCGATTCGGCGAACCAGGCCGCCAGCTTGCGGTCGGTACCGCGCGTGGCGAACAGTTCCGGCAGCTGTCGCGTGTAGAGCACGAACCCAGTCGCCAGCAGCATGATCTCCAGTGCCCGCGCGCGCGCATCGGGGGCGCCGAGCCATCTGGCGAACGGCGCGATGACATGCTCCTCCGTCACCCGCGTGGTGATCTGCCGCGCCTCGTCGTCGCTGGTCGACAGCGCGATCATCGATGGCGGCGTGATCTCGAGGCCGCGATTCAGAAACAGTCTGGCGAGGTGCTCGCCGAATCCCGCCTTGCCCTGTCGCAGCAGCTCGTCCATCCGCATCGCATCGAGCAGCGCCGCCTCGAACAGTCCCGCCTTCGAACCGAAATAACGGATCAGCAGCGTCGAGCTGACATCGGCCAGCGCCGCGATGTCGCGGATGCCGGCCTGCGCGTAGCCGCGCTCCGAGAATGCCTTCTGCGCCGCGGCCAGAATCCTGGCGCGGGTCTTCGGCGCGTCGCGGCATTTGCGGGGCGGGAGGGTGCTCATGGCGGCGCAGTATACAGCGGCCGTGATGGCGGTGTTGCCACTCAAGTTATCAGTTGATAACTTGTGCGTCGGCTGGCCCGGAAGTTCGCGGCCGGTGATGACGATGATGACAACGACGATAACAACCGGGAGGGAAGCGACAATGGCAACGTTCGTTCTGGTACACGGTGGCGGTCACGGTGGCTGGTGTTATCAGCCGGTCGCCAGAAGGCTGCGCGCGGCCGGGCACGAGGTCTACACACCGACGCTGACCGGGCTCGGCGAGCGCGAGCATTTGCTGAGCCCGGCCATCGATCTCGACATGCACATCACCGACGTGGTCAAGCTGCTGCAGTTCGAGGACTTGCGCGACGTCATTCTGGTCGGCCACAGCTATGGCGGCATGGTCATCACCGGCATTGCCGACCGCGCCGTCGATCGCGTCGGCAAGCTGGTCTATCTCGACGCGGCCTATCCGCAGAACGGCGAATCGCTGGTCGATCACGCCGGCCCGGCGATCCTCGCCGCGCGCCCGGGGGCGCGGGTGGTCGATGGCGTCGAGCTGGTGCTGTTTCCGGGCGAGGACCCGCTCGGTTTCTACGGCGTGACCGATCCGGCGCAGATCGCCTGGATGAAGCCGAAGCTGACGCCGCACCCGTGGAAGTGTTTCGAGCAGAAGCTGGTGCTGAACGACGAGGCGGCGATGCGCCGGATTCCGGTGTCGTTCATCAATTGCAGTTTCCACATGAACGACGATGGACGAGCGGCGCTGAAGGCGCTCTCCAACGGTCGCTACTGGGAGATCGACACTGGCCACGACCTGATGATCACGGAGCCGCAGGCGGTCACCGAGGCGCTGGCGGCGGTCGCCGCCAGCTGACGGGGGCGAGGCCTGTGTCAGGTCGCCGTGATGCGGTCGATCTCGGCCAGTTCGTCGGCGCTCAGTTGCCAGCCGATGGCGGCGACGTTCTGCTCGACCTGCTCGGGCAGCGTCGCGCCGCAGATCAGGCTCGACACGGTCGGCCGTGATGCCAGCCAGCTGATCGCCAGTTCGAGCAGCGTGCGGTCGCGCTCGCTGCAGAACCGCTGCAGCGCATCGACGATGGCGAGGTTGCGCTCGGTCAGGAACAGGTTGCCGGTGTTCAGGAAATTCTCCGCCAGCCGCCCCTGACCGGCGCCGTCAGCGGTGTACTTGCCGGTCAGCAGGCCGCTGGCGAGCGGGAAGTACGGAATCAGGCCGAGGCCGTAGTGCTGCAGCGCCGGGATCAGTTCGCGCTCGGCATCGCGTTTGAGCAGGTTGTATTCGTCCTGCGCGCAGATGAACGTTTCCAGCCCGCCGTTACGCGAGATCCAGATGGCGTCGGCGATGCGCCACGGTTCGAGGTTGGAGACGGCGATGTAGCGCACCTTGCCGCTGCGCACGAGGTCGTCGAGTGCGCGCAGCGTCTCTTCCATCGGCGTGGAATAGTCGGGCCAGTGGATCATGTAGATGTCGATCCAGTCGGTGCCGAGCCGTTTCAGGCTGCCCTCGACTGCGCTCATCACGTAGCGGCGCGAGCCGTGGCGCACGCGATAGTCGTCGAGGTCGAGGCCGAATTTGGTCAGCAGCACGATGTCGTTGCGGCGCGCGCCGAGCGCCCTGCCGAGCACGATCTCCGATTCGCCGCCGACGCTGCCGTAGCGGTCGGCGGTGTCGAACAGGTTGATGCCGAGATCGAGCGCTTTCGCGACCACGCGGTCCGATGCCGCCTGATCGATCTTCCAGCCGAAGTTGTTGCAGCCCAGCCCGATGCTGGTCACGCGCAGGCCCGAGCGGCCGATGTGGCGCAGTTCCATCAGTTGATTCCTCGGTGGTTTCGTGGGGGTCGCCGCGGGCGGGCGACGCTGGTCATCTGGCCGGGTGCGCGCCGTTCTCGACGTCGCGCAGCCGCGCCATGTAGGCCGCGCGGAAGCGCTCGGCCTCGAAGCGCGCCAGCTCGGCGTCGCGCTGCAGGATCGCCTGCAGCGTGCGGTGCCGGCTGCTGCGCCACAGTTCGACGCCATCGGGACCGGCGAACAGCACCGGCCGTGGCTGGGTCTTGTAGAGCTGGGTCGTGACCCGCGCCAGCAGCTCGATCAGCGGTCGCGACACGATCCGGAACAGCACGTTGCGCAGGTCCTGTTCGAACCGGAAGCGATCCTCCGGCGTTTCGCAGCGGTCGATGTGCGCGTCGAGCTGGCGCAGTTCGTCGCGCAGCGCCTCGTCCCCGCAGTGCGCGGCGGCGGTCAGCAGCTCGCTGTCGATCATCGCCATCATCTCCGAGGTGTCGCGCTGGGCGACGCCGTGCACGCGCAGATAGACGGAGAAGGCGCGCTCCAGCGCGGCGTCGTCGGGGCGGGCGCCGTAGTAGCCGCCGCGCGGGCCTCGCTTCACCTTCAGCAGCCCTTCGTGTTCGAGAATGCGGGCGGCCTGCTGCACGGTGACGATGCCGACGCCGAGCAGCTGCGCGACCTCGGTCAGCGATCCGATCTGGGCACCGGCTTCGCGCTGCAGGATGATGTCGCGCAGCCGTTCGGCGGTCTCCTGTACCAGACGGCGTTTCTGGCTTTTCTCTTCACTCACGGCAGGGTGGGTATCCGGCGGTTCTGGCTGCGAAAATGGCGGGTGCGACGGCGCCAATCTATCAACTTTTCTACCGGCCCACCGATTTTGCACGGGAGGCGACATGACGACCGACAGCGCTCTGACCATCCGCACCGCGGATGCCGCCTTTCATGCGTGCCGTCGCGGCGCCGCGACGGGCGCGTTGTTCCTGCACGGTTTCGGCGGCGATCTGCAGACCTGGGATGGCGTCTGGGCGGCGATGGGCGAGGCCTTGCCGGCGCTGCGTTACGACCTGCGCGGCTTCGGCCGCTCGCCGGCGGGCGGTGACGACAGCTTCGATCACGGCGACGATCTGCTGGCGATCGTCGATGCGCTGGCGTTGCCGCGCTGCGATCTGGTCGGCGTGTCGATGGGCGGCAGCATCGCGCTCGATTTTGCGCTCGATCACCCGGAGCGGGTGCGCCGTCTGGTGCTGATCAGTCCCGGTCTGGTCGGCTGGGAGTGGTCGGCGCCGTGGCGCGCGCGCTGGCGTGCCATCGTCGAGCAGGCGCGCGCCGGCCGCATGGATGAGGCGCGCCGGCTGTGGTGGCAGCACCCGCTGTTCGAGACGACGCGAAACAGCGCCGCCGGCCCCGGGCTGTGGCGCTCGATCGAGTGCTTTGCCGGTGCGCAGTGGCTGCGCGACGGCCAGCGTCTGCGGCTGCCCGACGTCGAGCGCCTGCACCAGCTGGCGCCGCCCACGCTGCTGCTGACCGGCGGTCGCGACGTCGAGGATTTCCGGCTGATCGCCGATCTGATCGAGGCGAGTGCGAGCGATCTGCGGCGCATCGACTTTCCCGAATGCGGGCATCTGCTGCAGCTGGAGCGCGCGGACGCGTGCGCGCGCCACATCGTCGATTTTCTGGGCGGGGCGTGATGCCGGCACGGCATCGCTGCGCCGGTGGTGTGGCGCTAGGCATAATGGTCAGCATTGTTGTATAACGACGGCCTCCGACAGAGCCGGTGATTCCCGTATCGCGGGGCAATAAAAAGGCCAGGCCGCGTGTCGCGGGGCTCAAAAACGAAAAGTCCCGCATCGCGGGGCCTGAAGAGATGGGTTCCGCGTCCGCGGGACATCAGATTGCGGTGATCGTATGAACGCGAACAGCATCATCCAGACCGATTGGCCCGACAGCTGGCGCACCCTGTCGCACGGCATCCGTTCCGGGCGCTATACCGACCCGGCATTCCTGAAACTGGAATACGAACATCTGTGGAGCAAGGTGTGGCAGGCCGCCGCGCGCCTCGACGAGATTCCCGAGCAGGGCGATTTCTCCGTCTACGACATCGGCGACCAGTCGGTCCTGATCGTCCGCGTCGACGCCGACACCATCAAGGCCTACCACAACGTCTGTCCGCATCGCGGCACGGCGCTGGCCGACTGCTCCGGCCACTTCGACAAGGGGCGGATCATCTGCCCGTTCCACGGCTGGCGCTGGGATCTGACCGGGCGCAACGAGTTCGTGCTGGAGCGCCAGGAGTTCCGCAACGGCGAGCTGCGCGACAGCGACGTCGCGCTGCGCGAGGTCAAGGTCGAGATCTTCGCCGGCTTCGTCTTCATCAACTTCGATCGGGACCCGGTGCCGTTCGACGAATTCATCGCGCCGGTGCGCGAGATCGTCGAGGGGCTCGCCATCGGCGACATGCGCCACTACTGGTGGAAGGCGATCTCGGTGCCGTCCAACTGGAAGGTGGCGCAGGAGGCGTTCTTCGAGACCTACCACGTGCCGGCGACGCACCCGCAGCTGGAAGTGCCGTCGGCCGAGGCGATCTACGGCGACGACCCGGGCACGCACAGCGACTATGCGCACCGCAACGTCGCCTATCAGAACTATCCGTTCGGCCACGGGCGCTTCTTCGCCGGCCCGAAGACGCCGATGGCGGGCCACGTGCGCCATGACGGTGACCCGGTCGACGCGATGGCCGACCGCCTCAACCTGCTGGTCGAGGGGATGGACGCGATGGTGCTGAAAGAGGACGTCGACATCGTCCGCTCGCTGAAGGGCAAGCCGGTTCCGGAAGGGTCGAGTCTCGGCGCCGAGTACGTGAAGGCGCTCTACGCCACCGCCGCCGCGCAGCAGCGGCCGATGCCGAAGCCGACGCCGGAGATTCTCGGCATGTGGGGCGGCGAGGTGTTCATCTTCCCGAACCTGATGATCCTGCCGCAGGCCGGCAACGCGATGATCTACCGCGTGCGCCCCGATGCGCGCGACCCGGACATGTGCACGTTCGAGATCATGTCGACCAAGACCTACCCGGCCGCGGTCACGCCGCCGCGCGCGACGCTGCAGACGGCGACCGACTACACCGACCCGGAGCAGGTGCGCCTGATTCCGCGCCAGGATCTCGGCAACATTCCGCGCATGCAGCGCGGGCTGCATTCGCGCGGCTGCAAGCAGATCTGGCTGGCCAGTGAACAGGAAAAGATGATCCTGAACATGCATCAGGAACTCGATCGTTATCTCGGGGCTCCCGAAGCCCCCCGCAGCTGAAGTGGAATCGCCATGGAATTGAAGAACAAAGTCGTTGTCGTGACCGGTGCGCTGGGTTCGCTCGGCCGCGCCGTCTCCGCCGCCGCCGTCGCCGCGGGTGCCACCGCGATCGCGGTCGATGTGGTGAATGGCGAGCCGGCGCCGGGTGTCGAGCCCTCGCCGGCGCTCGATCTCGGCGATGCCGAGGCGACCCGCGCCGCGCTGGCCGCGATCGCCGCGAAGCACGGCCGCATCGACGCGCTGGTCAACGTCGCCGGCGGTTTCCGCTGGGAGACCATCGCCGACGGCTCGATCGAGACCTGGGACAAGCTCTACCAGCTCAACGTGCGCACGGCGGTCAACGCCAGCCGCGCGGCGCTGCCGCACTTCCCGGCGAGCGGCGGGCGCATCGTCAGCATCGGCGCCAACGGTGCGGTCAAGGCCGGTGTCGGCATGGGCGCCTACGCGGCGTCGAAGTCCGGCGTCGCGCGCTTCACCGAGGCGCTGGCCGAGGAGCTGAAGCCGCGCAACATCACCGTCAACGCGGTGTTGCCGAGCATCATCGACACGGCGCCGAACCGTGCCGACATGCCCGATGCCGACTTCTCCACCTGGGTCACTCCGCAGGCGCTGGCCGACGTCATCCTGTTCCTGCTCAGCGCTCGCGCCGAAGCGGTGACCGGCGCGCTGCTTCCGGTCACCGGGCGGGTCTGATCCGCGCTGCCGCCGGCCTCGTCGCCGGCGGCGTTTCGTCTGCGGTCAAGTGACCGTTCCGGCGAAGGCAAGGGCCGGCCTTCGACCGACGTTAAGATGGCGCACCGTCCAATATCACGGCCCGGTAATCACGCTTCCAGAGAGTCAGCCATGAGCACAACGATCATCGTCGGCGCGGGTCAGGCCGGTTGCGACTTGACCTCCGCCCTGCGCCAGATGGGTTACGACGGCCGCATCATCCTGATCGGCGACGAGCAGGCGCTGCCCTATCGCCGCCCGCCGCTGTCGAAGGCCTACCTGTCCGGCGACATCGGTGAGGAGGCGCTCTACATCAAGCCGCAGGCGACCTACGCCAAGCAGAACGTCGAGGTGCGCACCGGCGTCAGGGTGACGGCGATCGACCGGCAGGCGCACACGGTGACGCTCGACAGCGGCGAGACGCTGAATTACGACAAGCTGGTGCTGGCCACCGGCGGGCGCGCGCGCCGGTTGCCGCTGCCCGGCGCCGAAAAGCCGAACGTGCATTACGTGCGCACCATCGAAGACATCAAGCGCATGAAGGAGCAGTTCCTGCCGGGGCGGCGGCTGGTCATCATCGGCGGTGGCTACATCGGTCTGGAGGCGGCGTCGGTCGGCATCAAGAAGGGGCTGAACGTGACGCTGGTCGAGGCGCTGCCGCGGCTGCTCGCGCGCGTCACCGGGCCTGAGCTGTCGCAGTACTACGACGGCGTCCATCGCCGCCACGGCGTCGACATCCGGCTCGGTGCCGGCGTGCAGGCGCTGGAGGGCGACGGCGAACTGGTCGAGGCGGTCGTGCTGCAGGACGGCACCAGGATTCCGGCCGACCTGATCATCGTCGGCATCGGCCTGATCCCGAACACCGAGCTGGCCGAGCAGGCCGGCCTCGAGGTCGACAACGGCGTCATCGTCGACCTGTACACGCAGACCAGCGACCCGGACATTCTCGCCGCCGGCGACTGCACCAACCACGACAACGGTTTCCTCGGCCGCCGCCTGCGGCTGGAGTCGGTGCCGAACGCCAGCGAACAGGCGCGGGTCGCCGCCGCCAACATCTGCGGACAGAAAGTGCCGCACGCCGGCGTGCCGTGGTTCTGGTCCGACCAGTACGACCTGAAGCTGCAGATGGTCGGCC
The DNA here is from genome assembly GCA_964515735.1 of uncultured Verrucomicrobiaceae bacterium. Classification (GTDB taxonomy): domain Bacteria; phylum Pseudomonadota; class Gammaproteobacteria; order Pseudomonadales; family CAMLJR01; genus CAMLJR01. The sequence goes on from CAZEVP010000010.1 coordinate 28,620, forward strand.
TGAATCAGGGCTACGAACAGGTGGTGATCCGCGGCTCGATGGAGGCCGACAACTTCTCGGCTTTCTACCTGAAGGATGGCGTCATCATCGCCGTCGACACCGTCAACCGCCCGCAGGATTTCATGGTGGGCAAGAAGCTGGTGGCGGGGCGGATGAAGATCGACCCGGCCGTGCTGACCGATGAGTCGGTGGTGCTGAAGACGCTGGTCGCCTGATCGCGTTCACCATCCGGTCGCACCGGTCGCCATGGCCGGTGCGGTCCTCTCTTTTCAAACGTGTGTCGTCTGGCCGTCGTCGTCCGGGTCGTTACCGGCGCAACATCGAATCGTTCTCCGCAAACCCGCTGGGGGTCAGTGCATGACCGCCGATCCGTCCCCACCCGTCACACCGACCGCTCATGCGCGCCGGCTGCTCGATTCGCTCGGCTTGCCGCAGCTGCGGCCGGTCACCGACGAGCGCGCGCCGGCGCTGCTGTGGGCGCAGTCCGGTGCGATGTGGCTGAGTGGCCATGCGGATGGCCCGGCGCGCGCCTGCCCGGCGCCGCTGGCGACCTGCGCGCAGGGGGCGTGGCTGGCGCTGGCGGCGCTGTGCCCGACGCTCGACCCCGGTTTCGATGCCTGTCGCCTGCTCGGCGAGCGCGCCGCCATCGCCGGCCTGTCGCGGCAGGGGCGGCGCTCGGCCGGCGGCGCCTGCCGGCTGTGGCAGGTGGTCGACGGCGTGCTGGCGCTGAATCTGGCCCGCGCCGATGACGCCGAACTGCTGCCGGCCTGGGTCGAGGCGGCGGTGGCGGACGAGGCGGCGCTGGCCGACATTCTGGCGCGGCGCGAGCTGGCGACGCTGGTCGAGCGCGCGCGCCTGCTCGGGCTGGCGGCGGCGCCGATGCTGCCGCCGTCATCGCAGCCGACCTGGTTTCATGCCACCCGCCACGCGCCGCCGGTGCAACCGCCGCGCAGGACGCCGCTTGTCATCGATCTCGGCGCGCTGTGGGCCGGACCGTTGTGCGCACAGCTGCTGTCGCAGTGCGGCGCGCGCGTGGTCAAGGTCGAGAGCCGCGCGCGTCCCGACGGCGCGCGCAACGGCCCGCCGGTTTTTCACGATCTGTTGAACGCCGGCAAGGAGAGCGTCGCGCTCGACCTGCGCGAAGCCGGTGATCGCGCGCGGCTGCAGGCGCTGCTGCGGCGCGCCGACATCGTCATCGAGACGTCGCGACCGCGCGCGCTGGAGCAGATGGGTATCAGTGCCGCCGAGGTCATTGCGGCGAACCCCGGCAGTGTCTGGCTGAGCATCACCGGTTATGGCCGGCGCGTGCCGATGCGCGACTGGATCGCCTATGGCGACGATGCCGGCGTCGCGGCCGGTCTGTCCTGGCTGATGGGCGGCG
>CAZEVP010000010.1:30100-68903 GCA_964515735.1 uncultured Verrucomicrobiaceae bacterium
GCCTATGGCGACGATGCCGGCGTCGCGGCCGGTCTGTCCTGGCTGATGGGCGGCGCGCACGGCGACCCGGTGTTCTGCGGCGATGCCATCGCCGATCCGCTGACCGGGCTGCACGCGGCGCTGCTGGCGCTGGCGGCGTGGCGCGGCGGCGGCGGGCTGCTGCTCGATATCGCGCTGCGCGATGTCGCGGCGTACTGTGCCGCGGGAGTCGCCGTCGATGGCGCGGCGGCAGTCGAGGCGCAGCCGCCGCGCGCGCGCGCGGTGACCGCAGCGGCGGCGGCGCTCGGTGCCGACACCGAGCGGGTGCTGCGCGAATTCGTTTGAATTCATCCGGGAGCCGTTCTTTCTCCCCTCTCCCTTCAGGGAGAGGGGGCGGGGGAGAGGGTATCGCAGCGAAAACCGCCCTCTCCCTGACCCTCTCCCTGAAGGGAGAGGGGACTTGATGCTCGCGAGATCGTTAACAGGTTCAGGACATGTCGTTACCGAATCCGACCGCAATCGACGCCGCGCCGCTGCTGATCCGGCGCGCGCAGCTGTTCGGGCGCGGCCGGTGCGACGTGCGCGTCGCCGGCGAGCGCATCGTCGCCGTGGCGGAGCGGCTGGAACCGGCGGCGGGCGAGCGGCTCATCGACGCCAGTGGCGGCCTGCTGCTGCCGGGCCTGCACGACCATCATCTGCACCTGTTCGCCACCGCCACCGCGCGCGCCTCGCTGTTCTGCGGCCCGCCGGCGGTGGCGGACGAAGCGGCGCTGCGCGAGCTGCTGGCGCTGCACTACCAAAGCGGCGACGGCTGGATGCGCGGCGTCGGCTTTCACGACAGCGTCTGCGCCGGGCTCGATCGCCACTGGCTCGATCGCGTCTGCCCCGAGCGCCCGCTGCGCATTCAGCATCGCAGCGGCATGTTGTGGATACTGAACTCGTGCGCGCTGGCGCAGCTGCGGCTGGCGCCGGACGAAGTGCTGCCGGCCGGCGTCGAGCGCGAGGCCGGCGGTGCGCCGAGCGGCCGTTTCTTCGATCTCGACGCGTGGCTCGGCGAACGGCTGCCGCGCGCGTGGCCGTCGCTGCGCGAGCTGTCGCTGGAGCTGGCGCGCTTCGGTATCACCGCCGCGACCGATACCGGCGTCAACAATGGCCGCGCCACGCTCGAGGCGCTGGCGGCGGCGAGTGAGCGCGGTGAGATCGCGCAGCGGCTGTTGGTGATGGGCAACGAAGAGCTGCATCGCGCTGCGGCGAGCGATGACGGGGCGGTAGCGATCGGTCCGCTCAAGCTCTACCTGCGCGAGGCGGCGCTGCCCGATCTCGACGAGCTGGCGCAGCGGATGCGGGCGGCGCACGACTGCGGGCGCGCGGTGGCGGTGCACTGCGTGACGCGGGTCGAGCTGTACTACGCGCTGGCCGCGCTGGAGCAGGCGGGCGCGCGCGCCGGCGATCGCATCGAGCACGCCTCGGTCGCCGCCGACGCGGCCATCGAACAGCTGGCGGCACTGGGGGTGAGCGTGGTGACGCAGCCGCATTTCATCGCCGAGCGCGGCGACCAGTATCTGCGCGACGTCGACGCCGACGACCAGCCGCTGCTCTATCGCGGCGCCGGTTTCCTGCGCGCCGGCGTGGCGCTGGCAGCGGGCAGCGACGCGCCTTATGGCGCGACCGATCCGTGGGCGGCGATGCGCGCGGCGGTGGCGCGGCGCACGCGCGATGGCGCGATCATCGGTGCCGACGAGGCGCTGACACCGGAGCAGGCGCTGGCGCTGTTCGGCGGCGATCCGCACCGGCCCGGCGGCGCGCTGCGCGAGCTGGCCGCCGGCCAGAGCGCCGACCTGTGCCTGCTCGATCTGCCGTGGCCGGCGCTCGCCAACGATCTCGATGCGTCGCATATAACACTGACGTTATGCCGCGGCCGCATCGCCTACCGGCGCGCCGACGCCGTCGCTATGGACGACTGACCATGCAGCAGACAGGGTTTCGGCAAGTATTGATCGCTCCGATCGACGAGCTGCCCGATGACCGCGACTGGCTCGACGCGCAGCCGTATCCGGTGATCGCCTGGGGCGATGGCGAGACGGTCGCCGCCGATGTCGTCGTTGCCGATCCGGCCGCGGCGCAGGCACTGGAGAAGCGCATCCACAGCTGGCCGATCGCGGCGATGACGCTGGTGCAGGTGCTGCGCAGCACCGAACGGCTGCCGCCGTCGCTGGGGCTGGACGTCGAGTCGCTGGCCTATTCGACGCTGCAGTCCGGCCCTGAATTCGGCTGTTGGCTACGCGAGCGGCAGGGCGAGGCGCTGCCGGACGAGCCCGGCGAGGCACTGCTGTTGCAGCGCGACGGCGATCGCATCGACGCGGTGCTGAACCGGCCGCAGGCGCGCAACTCGATCACCGTCGAGATGCGCGATGCCTGGATCGAGGCGCTGCAGCTGCTGGCGGCGGACGACTCGATCGCCGAGCTGCGATTCCGCGGCCTCGGCGCCTGCTTCAGCGTCGGCGGCGAGCTGCGCCAGTTCGGCACGCTGCCCGATCCGGCCACCGCGCATTGGGTGCGCAGCGTCCACAGCCCGGCGCGGCTGTTGCAGCAGCTGCGCGAGCGCATCACCTTCTTCGTGCACGGCGCCTGCCTCGGCTCCGGCATGGAGCTGCCGGCCTTCGGCGCCCACGTCGTCGCCCACGGCAAGAGCTTCTTCCAGCTGCCGGAGCTGCAGATCGGCCTGATTCCCGGCGCCGGCGGCACCGTCAGCCTGACCCGGCGCATCGGCCGCCAGCGCGTCGCCTGGCTGGTGCTCAGCGGCCGCCGTATCAACGCGCAGACGGCGCTGGCGTGGGGGCTGGTCGACGAGGTGGCGGACTGGTGCTGAGCGCGGCGCTTTGCTGCCGGAGCGGGCGGGCGGTACTGGCCCTGCCGGGGTCTGCGGGTTTATAGTCCGCCGCTTGCCGATTTCCCCCCGGATCTTCTGGAGCCCGGTTTTCCGCCTGCCGTCGCAGCGGCCGATACCCGCACCACCCGACAGGGACTCTGTCATGGCTTCTCCCCAACCACAGGCGCAGATGCACTGGCGCGCCTTTCTGGTCACGCTCCTGCTCGCGCTGCTGCTGCTCGGTGCGGCGGTCGCCGTGCCGCAGTGGTTTTCCGAGCGGGCGCGCTTCGAGGTACTGCGCAATCAGGTCGCGGAGGTGTCGCGGCTGACGGCGGCAGTGGTCGACGGCGACCTGCACGCGCGGCTGACCGACCCGGCCACCTACAGCGACGACCTCTACCATCAGGTGCTGGCGCCGCTGGTGCGCTTCCACTCCGCCGACGACAACCTGTTCTACGTCTACACGATGGTCGAGCGCGGCGGCACCGCCTATTTCGTGCTCGATACCGCGGCCTCGCCGGCACTGAAGACGCGCCATGCGCTGCAGGCGTCGGCGTACATGGAGCAGTTCCGCGTCTACGAGGAGAATCAGGACGACTGGCTCGATCAGCTGCGCGCCGGCCGCACCTACGTCTATCCCCGCTACCAGCGCGACGACTACGGCTTCTTCCTGTCCGGCCACACGCCGATCCACGACAGCGCCGGCAACTACGTCGGCTTCGTCGGCGTCGACTACGACCTGAACTACTACCTGGCGCGCGAGGCGCAGTTCCAGTGGATCAGCTATGGCAGCGCGCTCGCCGTGCTGCTGCTGTCGCTGCTGGTCGCCTATCAGGTGGGGCGCTACTACCGCCGGGTCGAGCGTCGCATCGATCTCTACCACGATGCCGCGCAGCGCGACGAGCTGACGGAGCTGCTGAACCGGCGCGGCGCGCTGCAGGTGATCGAGCCGTGGCTGCGGCGGCGGCCGGACGGCCACACCCTGATGCTGATCGACATCGACGATTTCAAGCTGATCAACGACACCTATGGCCACGCCACCGGCGACGCCGTGCTGACCAGTGTCGCCGACGTTATCCGCCAGAGCGTGCGCGATTCGGACGTGGTGGCTCGCCTCGGTGGCGACGAGTTCCTGATCTTCGCGCCGAACTGCGAGAGCCAGGTGGCGAGCGCCATCGCCGCGCGCATTCTCGAGGGGGTGCGTGGCTACAACGAGGCGCTGGTCTGCTCGAACTTCTCGGTGTCGATCGGCATCTGCCCGGGCGGCGTGCCGTCCGCCGATTTCGCCGCGCTCTACCGCTGGGCCGACGAGGCGCTCTACCGCGCCAAGGCCAAGGGCAAGAACCGCTTCGCCTTCTTCTGGCCGCGCGATGCCCACGCGACGATGGTTTCGGCCTGAGGTTCAGCCCGCGCCCTTGCGCCGCGTCTTCTGTTCGTACATGCGCTGATCGGCCACCTTCAGCAGTTCGCGCAGCGAGCCGCCGTCCTCCGGCGGCAGCGCCCAGCCGATCGATGCTCCCACCTGCAGCGCCAGCCCGTCGAACTCGATCGGCTGCTCGACCACCTGCCGCAGCCGCTGCGACAGCTGGCCGAGGTCGTCGAAGTTGCTCTCCGGTACCACCACCACCAGCTCGTCGCCGCCCCAGCGCGCCACCGTGTCGCCGCTGCGCACCTGGCTGCAGATGCGCTCGCCGACGATCTTCAGCACCGCGTCGCCGGCCTTGTGGCCGTGGCGGTCGTTGATCAGCTTGAAGCCGTCGAGGTCGATGAACAGCAGGCCGCTGTGGCTGCGCGGGCCGCGGATCGGGCCGGTGTCGATCACCTCGCTGCAGTTGTCCTCCAGGTAGCGCCGGTTCGGCAGCGCGGTCAGCGGATCGAACAGCGCGAGTCGCGCCAGCTCGGCGCGGTGGCGCAGCAGGTTGACGGTGGCCAGCGCCAGCAGTAGCGCCAGTGCCAGCCCCATGCCGCGCAGCATCAGCCCGATGTTGCCGGTGCCGCTGCTGACGCGCGGTCGCGCCGCGATCACCCACTGGCCGTTGGGCACTTCCATCGCCAGCGTCACCGTGCGCTCGTCGTCGAACAGCGCGGTGTCGCCGAGAAAGGTTTCGCCGTGCCAGCCGAGGCCGTCGCGGCCGCGGATCGCGAAGTCGTAGGGGGCGTTGCCCAGCTCGCCGATCGCGGTGCGAAACAGCGACTGAGGGTCGATCACCGTCGACAGCAGCCCCCAGTAGTGGCCGTCGACCCGCACCGGCACGCGGAAAATCAGCCCCTCGCCGCCCTGCACCAGCGTCAGCGGCCCGGCCAGCGTGCCGCGGTTGCTGTCGATGGCGCGCTGCACGGCGGGCCACTGCTGTGGCTGGTCGGGGTAGTTGAGCCCGATGGCGGCCTCGTTGCCGGCGCGCGGGTAGATATAGGTGAGGCGGTGGCCGACCGCGACGCCGAAGTTGCGCACGTGACGATTGCTGTCGAACAGCTGTTTGAGAATGGCGTTGACTTCGCGCTCGTCGAGCGAGTCGCGGCGCACCGTCAGGTAGGCGGAGAGGCCGCTGGAAATGAACAGGATGCTGTTCAGCTCGCGGTCGATGCCGGCGCGCAGGTTGCCGGCGAAACCGAGCGTGTCGGCGTGCGTGCGCGCCTCCAGCTCGCCGGCGACCAGCCGGTTGGCGAATTCGGTGATCAGCACGGCACTGGTGAATACGCACAACCCGATCAGAGGAATCAGCAGGCGGCGGCCGAGCGTTGGCCGGCGGCTTTGTTGCAAGGCGGGACCGCCCGCCGGGGTGCTGGTCTGGCGCTGGGGAGCGGCCGGGGAGTCGGGCATGGGAAGCTGCGCAGGGTGGGTTGGGGGCGACACTCGATGCGAACGCCGTCGACTGAGTGTAGCCACCCATGCCCGGTTTACGAAGCGGCGTTCAGCGTCGCCACAGCGCGTCAGCCGGCCTCGTCGCGCGGGAACAGCCGGCTCAGCTCGGCCTGATCGGCGAAGCGGCGGCCGAGCTGATCGCAGACCAGTTCGCACAGCGCGAAGATGCACGGATCGGCGACGCGGTAGTAGGTGGCGGTGCCGCGCTGTTCGCGCGCGACGACGCCGTGCCGGGTCAGCAGCGCGAGATGCTTGGAGACATTGGCCTGGCTGCAGCCGAGGCGCTCGGTCAGCTCGCCGACGTTGCGCTCGCCCTCGCTGCGCAGGATGTTGACGATGCGCAGCCGCAACGGCTCGGAGAGCACGCGGAAATAGTCGGCGATGTAATCGAGGGCGCGGTCGTCGGTGATCATCGCGGGGGTGGCTGCGAGGCTGATGGTGGCGCGACGATAACACGGAATCCATATTTGACTATATAGCTAACAAGTAATAAATTGGCGTCACATTCCGGAACGGGTGCGACGACGATGGCGGTGAGATTCGGGTGGGGCGTCGGGATGCTGCTGCTGGCGTCGGTCGCCGCGCGTGCCGCCGCGCTGGCGACGGCACCGGTGACGCCGCTCGATGCGCAGCCGCGGCAGCGGCTCGACGGCGAGGTCGAGGCGGTGCGCCAGAGCGACGTCGCCGCCCAGGTTGCCGGTCGTATCGTTGCGCTGACGGTGACCGAGGGCGATCGGGTCGATGCCGGGGCGTTGCTGGTGCGCATCGATGCCCGCGCCGCCGACGAGCAGCTGAAGGCGCAGCGGGCACTGCTGACCGAGGCCGAACGCGACTACCAGCGCAGCCGGCAATTGTTCGCGCAATCGATGATCGGCCGCGCCGAGATGGATCGGGCCGAGGCCCGCTACGAGGCCAGCCGCGCGCAGGCCGGCGCCGCTTCCACCGAGACCGATTTCTTCAGCGTGCGCGCGCCGTATGCCGGCGTCGTCGCCGCCGTCGACGTCGAGCTCGGCGACATGGCGCAGCCGGGGCGCCGGCTGCTGCGCCTGTTCGATCCGGCCGCGCTGCGCGTGCGCGCATTCGTCGCCGAGGCGGTGGTGCCGCGGCTGGAGCTGCGGCAGCCGGCGCAGGTCGAGCTGACGCAGGTCGGTGGCGGTGCGCATGTCGTCACCGCCGGCCCGGCGACGCTGCTGCCGGTGGTCGATGCCTCGACCCACACCCGCGAAGTGCGCATCGAGCTGCCCGCCGACAGCGGCCTGACGCCGGGCCAGTCGGTCCGCCTCTGGCTGCCGCTGAGCGGCGAGGCGGGGCGGCGTCTGGTGGTGCCGGTGCAGGCCGTGCTGCGGCGCGGCGAGCTGACCGGCGTCTACGTCGTCGCGCCCGACGGCCGCGTGCAGCTGCGCCAGATCCGGGTCGGGCGCGCCGTCGATGGGCGCATCGAAGTGCTGTCCGGCCTGTTGGCGGACGAGCAGGTTGCGCTTGATCCGCTGGCGGCCGCGCGCGCCACCGCGGCGGGAGGCGCGCGGTGAGCACAACCTCCCGCCTCGGTCTCTCCGGCCGCATCGCCCGCCATTTCCAGAGCGCGCAGATCACGCCGCTGCTCGGTCTGCTGGCGCTGCTGATGGGGCTGTTCGCGCTGCTGGTGACGCCGCGCGAGGAGGAGCCGCAGATCAACGTGACGATGGCGAACGTGCTGATCCCGTTTCCCGGCGCCAGCGCGCGCGACGTCGAGCAGATGGTGGCGACGCCGGCCGAACAGGTGCTGGCGCAGATCGCCGACATCGAGCACGTGACGTCGGTGTCGCAACCGGGGCTCGCCGTCATCACCGTGCAGTTCGAGGTCGGCGTGCCGCGCACCGAGGCGCTGGTGCGTCTGTACGACACGATCCACTCCAATCGCGACTGGCTGCCGTCCGGTCTCGGCGTCGGCGAACCGCTGATCAAGCCGAAGGGGATCGACGACGTGCCGATCGTCGCGCTGACGCTCTACACGCGCGTGGCCGACGGCGGCGCCTTCGATCTCGAACGCATCGCCCATGCGCTCGAAAGCGAACTGAAGCGGGTCGACGGCACGCGCGAGGTGAAGACGCACGGCGGCCCCGCTCGCGTCATCGACATCCGGCTCGATCCGGCGCGGCTGGCGGCGGCCGGGCTGACCGTCGCTGATCTGCAGCGCGCGCTGCAGGCGGCCAACGTCAACCTGCCGCTCGGCAACACGGTGGCCGGCAACCGCGCGCTGCTGGTCGAGGCGGGGCCGTGGCTGGAAGATGCGCGCGCCGTGGCCGAGGTCGTCGTCGCCGTTCGGGACGGTCGCCCGCTGTTTCTCGGCGACGTCGCCGATGTCATCGATGGCGCGCCACAGCCATCCCGTTATGTCTGGCACGGCATCGCGCCGCAACACGATCCGCACGGTCGCGGCGGCGAGTTCCCGGCGGTGACGATCAGCGTGACGAAGAAGCCCGGCGAAAACGCCGTCGCCGTTGCCGATGCGCTGCTGGCGCGCGTCGAGCTGCTGCGCGGCACGCTGATTCCAGATGCCGTCGAGGTGGCGCTGACGCGCAATTACGGCGCCACCGCCGACGACAAGGCGCGCACGCTGATCCGAAAACTGCTATTCGCGACCGCCTCGGTGGTGGCGCTGGTGTTCGTCGCGCTCGGCCGGCGCGAGGCGGCGATCGTCGGCGCGGCGGTGGTCCTGACGTTGGCGGCGACGCTGTTCGCGTCGTGGGCGTGGGGTTTCACGCTGAACCGGGTGTCGCTGTTCGCGCTGATCTTCTCGATCGGCATTCTGGTCGACGACGCCATCGTCGTGGTCGAGAACATCCACCGCCACCGCGCGCTGCACCCGGAAAAACCACTCGCCGCGATCATTCCCGGCGCCGTCGACGAGGTCGGCGGTCCGACCATTCTGGCGACGCTGACCGTCATCGCCGCGCTGCTACCGATGGCGTTCGTCAGCGGCCTGATGGGCCCCTACATGAGCCCGATCCCGATCAACGCCTCGCTCGGAATGCTGATCTCGCTCGCCGTCGCCTTTGTCGTCACACCGTGGCTGGCGCGGCTGTGGATGAAGGCGGGCGGCGACCACCGCGATCACGCTGGTGAGGCGCGCCTGCTGCCGCTGTTCCAGCGCATCTTCCGGCCGTTCCTCGACGGCGAACACGCGCGCCGCAACCGCTGGCTGCTGTGGGCGCTGGTGTTCGCGCTGATCGCCTTATCGATGCTGCTGCCGCTGGCGCAGCGGGTGATCCTGAAAATGTTGCCGCTCGACGACAAGTCGGAGTTCCAGATCGTGCTCGATATGCCGGAGGGAACGGCGCTGGAGCACACGGCGGCGGTGCTGCGCGAGATCGGCGCGCACCTGATGACGGTGCCGGAGGTGACCGACTATCAGGCCTACGCCGGGCTGTCGGCGCCGATCGACTTCAACGGGCTGGTGCGCCAGTACTACCTGCGCGAAGGCGGCGAGCTCGGCGATGTTCAGGTCAACCTGATCGACAGCCGTGCGCGCGACGAGCAGAGCCACGCCATCGCCACGCGCGTGCGCCCGGCGCTGGCGGCGATCGCCGCGCGCCACGGTGGCGTCGTCAAGGTGGTCGAGGTACCGCCGGGACCGCCGGTGCTGGCGCCGATCGTCGCCGAGATCTACGGCCCCGACGAGGCATCGCGATGGCAGGCGGCGCAGGCCGTGCGCGCGCTGTTCGAACGCACCGACGGCGTTGTCGACGTCGACGACACGCTGGTTGCGGCGGCGCCGCGCGAACTGCTGGTCATCGATCGCCGCAAGGCGGCGCTGCGCGGCATCGATCAGGCGGCGATCGTCGATGTGCTGCGCACCGGCCTCGGCGGCGACAGCGCTGGTTATCTGCACGACGACGCGAGCAAGTATCCGGCGCCGCTGCGACTGCAGCTGAAACCGGAGCTTCACGGTTCGCTCGACGAGCTGCTGGAGCTGCGCGTGCGCGCTGCCGATGGTGCACTGGTGCCGGTGCGCGAGCTGGTGCGAATCGAGCGCGACCAGCTGGAGCAGACGATTCACCACAAGGATCTGCTGCCGGTGGTCTACGTCACTGGCGATGTCGCCGGCCGTATCGACAGCCCGCTCTACGCGATGTTCGCGATGCGCGGTGAACTGGCGGCGCTCGATGTGCCGGGCGGTGCCATCGACGAACATTTCTTCGCGCAGCCGGATGATGTCTATCGCGGTGTCGCGCTGAAATGGGATGGCGAATGGCAGATCACCTGGGAGACGTTTCGCGACATGGGCGCCGCCTACGCGGTCGGGCTGGTGCTGATCTATCTGCTGGTGGTGGCGCACTTCGGTTCGTACACGATGCCGCTGATCATCATGGCGCCGATCCCGCTGACGCTGATCGGCGTGATGCCGGGTCACGCGCTGTTCGGTGCCAGTTTCACCGCGACCTCGATGATCGGCATGATCGCGCTGGCCGGCATCATCGTGCGCAACTCGATCCTGCTGGTCGACTTCATCCGGCTGCAAGCGGCGGCCGGCATGCCGCTGGCGCGGGCGATCGTGCAGGCGGCGGCGACGCGGGCGCAGCCGATCGCGCTGACCGCCGTCGCGGCGATGCTAGGTGCGCTGTTCATCCTCGACGATCCGATCTTCAACGGGCTGGCGATCTCGCTGCTGTTCGGCATTCTCGTGTCGACGCTGCTGACGCTGGTCGTCATTCCGCTGCTCTATTACAGCGTCTACCGCCGTCGCCACATCGCGCCGGCCACCGTTACCGATGAGGAGCTTCCATCATGAGTTCATGGCAAATGACACGGGTGATCGCCGGCGCGCTGACGCTGCTGTCGCTGCTGCTGGCGGTCCGGGTGAACATCTACTGGCTCTGGTTCAATGCCTTCATCGGCGCCAATTTGCTGCAGAGTGGTTTCACCCGCTGGTGCCTGATGGAGCGCATCATGCGCAGGCTCGGTTTTCGTGCGGGCGACTGACAGCCGTTCAATTGGGGGTGACATGAGACCAATCGTCGCGGGACCGATGCTGGCGCTGACACTGCTGTTGGTGGCATTGCCACTGCAGGCGGCAGAGGGAGAGGTCGAGACGCTGCGCACGGCATCGTTCGCGCTGACCGATCGCCTCGGCGCCGAGCTGAAGGCGGCGCTGGAGCGTGGCGGGCCAGTGCAGGCGGTGTCGGTATGCCGCGATCTGGCACCGGCCATCGCCGGCGAGATGTCGCGCCAGCATGGCTGGTGTGTGACCCGGGTGTCGCTGCAGCCGCGCAATGCTCTGCTCGGCAGTGCCGATGCCTGGGAGCAGCGCCAGTTGCTGCGCTTCGAGCAGCGGCTGGCGGCCGGCGAGGCACCCGCGCGGCTGGAGGTCGATGAGGTGGTCGACGAGCCCGCCGGTCGCTACCTTCGCTATGTGCGCGCGCTGCCGGTGCAGCCGGCCTGCCTGATGTGCCATGGTGAGGCGCAGCAGCTGGCGCCCACCGTCGCGGCGGAAATCGACGCGCGCTACCCCCACGACCTCGCCACCGGCTACAGCCTCGGCCAGCTGCGCGGTGCGGTGTCGATCAAGATGGCGCTGCCGGATTAGCGGCGCCTGTACAAAGGCGTTAGAAATGAAGAACTCCGCAGTGATCGGCCCGCGCTGGTTGCGGCTCTACCGCCGCGACTGGCTCGGCCAGGATCTGGTGGCGGGACTGGTGGTTGCGGTGATGCTGGTGCCGCAGAGCCTCGCCTACGCGATGCTGGCCGGCATGCCGCCGGTGACCGGGCTCTACGCCAGCATCCTGCCGCTGATCGTCTACGCCCTGTTCGGCTCCAGCATGACGCTGGCGGTGGGGCCGGTGGCGGTGACGTCGCTGATGACCGCCGCCGCGCTGACGCCGCTCTATCCGGCCGGATCATCGCTCTACGTCGCCGGCGCGATGGCGCTGGCGCTGATGTCGGGTATCGCGCTGCTGGCGCTCGGCGCGCTGCGTTTCGGCTTCCTCGCGCAGCTGCTGAGCCGGCCGGTGATCAGCGGTTTCACCACCGGCGCCGGCGTGCTGATCCTGGCCGGCCAGATCGCGCCGCTGCTCGGCATCGATGGCGCCGGTGGCGGCGCGCTGCGGCAACTGGCGGGGCTGATCGCGGCGCCGCTGTCGCTCGACGGCGCGACGACGACGCTTGGCATCGCGGCGCTGGCGCTGTTGCTGCTGGCCAAGTATCGCGGGCCGACGTGGTTGCAGCGCTTCGGTCTCTCCGCCAATGCCGCCGCCATCGCCGCCCGTCTGGCGCCGATGGCGGTGATCCTGCTGGCTGTCGCGGCGGTGGCGGCCTTCGATCTCGACACCCGCTTCGGCGTCGCCGTCATCGGTGCCATCGACGCCGGCCTGCCGCTGTTCGATCTGCCATCGCTGCGCGCGGTGGCGTGGCCGGAGCTGATCGTGCCGGCGCTGATGATCGGACTGGTCAGCTTTCTCGGCAGCCTGTCGATGGCGCAGTCGCTGGCGGCGCGCCGGCGCGAGCGCATCGACGCCAACGCCGAGCTGCGCGGTCTCGGCGTCGCCAATGTCGCCAGTGCCATCTCCGGTGCGTTTCCGATCTCCGGCGGTTTCGCCCGCTCGGTGGTCAACTTCGCCGCCGGCGCGCGCTCGCCGCTGGCCGGCGTCGTCTCCGCTGTACTGATGGCACTGGTGCTGCTCGGCGCCACCGGTCTGTTCACGCGGCTGCCGCTGGCGGTGCTGGCGGCGACGATCATCGCCGCGCTGGCATCGCTGGTCGACATTCCCGAGATCCGCCGCACCTGGCGCTACGATCGCAGCGATGCCGCGGCACTGATCGCGACCGCGCTCAGCGTCATCGCGCTCGGCGTCGAGCGCGGTCTGCTGATCGGCATCGCGCTGTCGCTGCTGACACTGCTGTGGCGCGCCGGCCATCCGCACATCGCCGAGCTGGGGCGGATGCCCGGCACTGAACATTTCCGCAACGTCGAACGTCATCGCGTCGAGACGCTGCCGCACGCGCTGTTGCTGCGCATCGACGAGAACCTGTTCTTCGGCAACGTCGAGGCGCTGGAGCGGCGCGTCGGCCAGCTGCTGGCCGGGCGCGACGGCATCAGCGACGTTGTGCTGGCGCTGTCGTCGGTCAGCCACATCGACACCAGCGCGATGGAGTCGCTGCGCGAGCTGAATGCCGCGCTGCTGCACCGCAACGTGCGGCTGCATCTGGCCGAGGTGAAGGGGCCGGTGATGGATCGTCTGCGACGTTCGCCGCTGCCGGGCGAACTGAGCGGCGACATTCATCTGTCGCTGCAGCGCGCCTTCGTGGCGCTGGCCGGCACGCCGGACTGGGAGATCTGACCGCGACGATGCGGTCCATCGGTTTCGACGCCATCCGCGAGGAGGAGTGCGCAATGAACAGCGAACATCCGCAGGTCGAGGGTTTCTTCGACGCCGACACCTTCACCATCAGTTACGTCGTCGCCTGCTCGCGCACGCGGCACTGCGTCGTCATCGACCCGGTGCTCGACTACGCGCCGAACAGCGGCCGCACCTCGACCGCGTCGGCCGACAACATCGCCCGCTATCTGCGCGAGAACGACCTGCGGCTCGACTGCATTCTGGAGACGCACGTGCACGCCGATCACCTCAGCGCCGCCGATTATCTGCGCGGCCTGCTCGGCGCGCCGGTCGGCATCGGCGCCAGGGTGACGGAGGTGCAGCAGCTGTTCTGCCGGATGTTCAATCTCGGCGCCGGCAGCAGCTGCGACGCCAGCGCCTTCGATCGCCTGTTCGCCGACGGCGAGCAGTTCCGGATCGGCGAGCTGACGGCGACGGTGCTGCACACACCGGGCCACACGCCGGCCTGCGTCAGCTACCTGATCGGTGATGCGCTGTTCGTCGGCGACACGCTGTTCATGCCGGACTACGGCACCGCGCGCTGCGACTTTCCCGGTGGCAGTGCCGAGGCGCTGTACCGGTCGATCCGCCGGCTGCTGGCGCTGCCCGACGCGACGCGGATGTTCCTGTGCCACGACTACCTGCCGGCCGGGCGGCGCCAGTACCGCTGGGAGACGACGGTGGCGGCGCAGCGTGCCGACAACGTCCACATCCGCGACGGTGTCGATGAAGCCGATTTCGTGCGCCTGCGCCGCGAGCGCGACGCGACGCTCGATGCGCCGCGCTTGCTGCTACCGTCGGTGCAGGTCAACATTCGCGCCGGAGCGCTGCCGCCTGCCGAGGCCAATGGCACGCGCTATCTGAAGATTCCGCTCAACGTTCTGTAGGCGCCGCGCCATCGCGGCCGCATCGTCCACCGCCGAGGAAGTCCCGATGTCCGTCAACCAGCTTCGCCAGGTCGCCGCCGATCTCTACGTCAGCCCGCAGCTGCAGCCCGCCGATATGGCCGAACTGGCCGCGGCCGGTTTTCGCACGGTCATCAACAACCGGCCGGACGGCGAGGAGCCGGGGCAGCCGGGCGCCGACCAGATGCGTCAGGCTGCCGAGGCGGCGGGGCTGAAATACGAGTTCCTGCCGGTGGTCGGCAACATGATCACCGAGGCCGACGTGATCGCCTTCGACCGTTTCCTGCGCGAGCTGCCGGCGCCGGCGGTGGCGTTCTGCCGCTCCGGCAACCGCTGCTCGATCCTGTTCAACTACGTGCAGGGGCTGCGCGGTCGCGGTTGATAGCCGTTTCTTTCAGGACGGGTCACGCCAAAGAGAAAAGCCCCGAAATTTCGGGGCTTTTTCATTGCGGAGAGATCACCCGTCGCTCAGCGCCGCCGCGCCTCGCTGACGGCGGCCTGCTGCAGTCGCTCCAGATGATGGATCACCAGCGTGCTCGCCTCTTCCATCTTCGCCAGCGCGCGCAGCATCTCGGCGCGCGCGCCGCGGCGGCCGGCCTCCAGCGCCACGTGGCCGCTGTCGTGGACGACGACGTGCGGCGGCTCCAGTTCGCGGAATGGTGGCAGGTGGGCGTAGTGGTCGGCACCGTAGCCCTCGTAGTACCAGCGGCCGAGCCGGCAGCCGGTGTGGCCGCTGAGCGCGTCGTTGAACCGGCCGGCGTCGATCTGTTCGTAGACCTGCTGTTTCCAGACCACGTGATCGAGCTTGACGGTGTTCAGGAAGGCGATCGTGGTCTCGTTGCCGATCACGGCCTGCATGTGCGACGAGCTCTGCACCACGCGCTGCACCACGCTGTCGATCCGGCTGGAGGCGGCGACGATCTCGTTGGCGCTCTGCTGGGTGTCGCAGATGATCTCGCGGATGGCGTTGCTCTGGCCGATGACGCGCTCCACCAGCGTCTCGATCTGGCCGCTGGCCTCGTGCGCCTTGCTGGCCAGCTTGCGCACCTCGTCGGCGACCACGGCGAAACCGCGCCCGGCTTCGCCGGCACGTGCCGCCTCGATGGCGGCGTTCAGCGACAGCAGGTTGGTCTGGTCGGAGATCTCCTGGATCGACGTCACCAGCTGCCGGATCGCGGAGGCGGTGGTGTCGAGCACGGCGGCGCTGTCGGCGCTGCGGCTGCTGAGCTGATGGATGGTGCCGGCGCGCATCGACAGGCTGGCCAGCGCCTCCATGGTCTGTTCGATCAGCGCGTCCAGTTCGCTGAGGCCGCGGCTTTCGGCGATCAGCGCGTCGGCGCTCTGCGCCAGGTTCTCGCGGATGGTCTGGACGATGCCGTTGCCGCCGTTCTGCAGCCGGAACATCTGCTCGCGCAGCTCGCTCTGCTGCTGCAGCTCGTGCTGCGTCTGTTCCAGACGGGCGATGGTGGCGCGGCACTCCGCCAGCTCTTCGGCATGGCGGGCTTCCAGGTCATGCAGGCGTTGTTGCAACTGCTGGCAATCGCGCTTCCAGCGGGCAGAGACGAACATGGAGAAGCTCCGGTCGACGGTGTTATCGGGGGGGCGGCGCAGCGGGCCACGGGCGGGGTCTGCGGCATCGGTTTCGCGATCGGAGAATGCTAGCAAAGCCCTGGAGGAGCTGCCTGTCGTCGCCGCTGACGACGTTGGCGCAGATCAACGAAATCAGCGGTGGCAGAGGGTGCGCGGTGGCGAACCCGGTCGGGTTCGCCACGGAGGGTTCAGACGGTGGTGGGGCGGGTGGGGCAGCGGTTGGTCACGGCGCCCATTTGACGAAGTCGCGCCACTTCTCCTGCCAGCCGACCACCCAGGTCGGCGCGGCGCTGCCGACTCCGGCCGGTTTTACCGACGGGTGCCGGGCCAGTGTGTGTCGCACCGTCTCCTCCTGGCGCTCCTCGACGTCGACCAGCAGCAGGTGCTTGCCGTCGTCGAGCGCCTGCTTGAAGCGCCGGAAGCGCGAGTTCGGCTCCTGGATACCCCACAGGCCACCCTCCCAGGTGAAGAACCCGAGCAGCACCACGGAGAGGAAGATGAACGGCAGCCAGCCGATGGTGTGGGTCAGCTCGGCAATCCAGGCGATGCCGAGCACCAGCAGCGACAGCGCGATGCCGATCAGGGCGCCGAATTCGCCGGAGCGGACCACGTCCTGGCGCAGAAAGTCGTTGACTTCGGGCAGGCGGTGCCGGTGTACGCCGGCGTCGTCCTTGCTGAGCACGTGGATGCGCGGCGCGCTGATGCCGCTGTGCTCCAGTTCCTGCTCCACCTGTTCCAGTTCATCGAGATTGTCGTTGATGAAGTAGTAGCGTTTCACGGTGAGTTCTCCTGTGTACGCCTGCTGAAACCTGCGAGTTCGCTGTGATCCGTCGCCGCAACGCATTGCACGGTATCGATGCGTGCGCGGTGTCCCCGATCATACGGAATCCGTTTCGGGCCGGTTAATCGAATTGCTTTCATGAAAGGCGCGGGTTAGACGTTTCGGAAATTTGTGCCGCATCGCCATCGCCGCCACCGTGGGTTTCACTGCTGGCCGATCCGTGGTTAAGTAGCGCCCGTCACGCTGCCGGCCGGAACTTCGCGCCGCCGGCCGCGTCCGAACCGGGTGAACCCGCATATCCGGCCCGCCGACGGGCCGCCAGTCAGAGGATCGATGCAGCCATGAACGAGCGAGTGCAAACCGTGACGACCTACGACCGCGCCGTGCCCGCGGCCAGCGCCGACGAGCGCAACCGCGTGCTGCGCAACACCTACTGGCTGCTGGCGCTGTCGATGCTGCCGACCGTGGCCGGAGCCTGGCTGGGTGTCAGCACCGGTCTGGTCGCCGCGCTGAAGCCGGGCCTGAGCCTGATCGTGTTCTTCGCCGGCGCGTTCGGCTTCATGTACGCGATCGAGCGCACCAAGAACTCCGCCACCGGCGTGTTCGTGCTGCTGGCCTTCACCTTCTTCATGGGGCTGATGCTGTCGCGGCTGGTCGGCGCGGTGCTGGGGCTGGCCAATGGCGCCGGCCTGATCATGACCGCTTTTGCCGGCACCGGTACCATCTTTCTCGGCATGGCGATGCTGTCGAGCGTCATCAAGCGCGACCTGAGCGCGATGGGCCGGTTCCTGTTCGTCGGCGCGATCCTGCTGATCGTGGCGATGATCGCCAACTTCTTCCTGCAGTCCGGCCCGCTGATGCTGGCGCTGTCGGTGATGGCGATCGGCATCTTCTCCGCCTTCATCCTGTACGACCTCAAGCGTGTGCGCGACGGTCAGGAGACCAACTACATCTCGGCGACGCTCGGCGTCTACCTGAGCATCTACAACGTGTTCCAGTCGTTGCTGATGCTGCTCGGTATCGGTGGCAGCAGCGACTGACACCGCGCCCCCGCCCACGTGAATGGCCGCTTTTCAGCGGCCATTTTCATTTGTGCGGCGCGGTCTGTTCGTCGCCGGCGGGCGGGTTGGGGTTGCGCGGATCGAGCTCGGCGATGACCGGCGTGGTGGCCGGCGCGGTCGGGATGTAGTGCTCCTGCGCCGCCACCGGCAGCGGCCGCACATGGGCGATCCAGTAGCGCGCCAGCAGTGTCAGCAGCAGCAGCGCCGCGGCGTTGCCGACGAACAGCGCATCGGCGCCGAAGGCGCTGACCAGTAGCGCGCTCAGCACCGGCCCGATGCAGGCGCCGATGCCGTAGGCGAGCAGCAGGCCGGCGCTGGCGGCGACGATCTGATGCGAGTCGAGGCGGTCGTTCAGGATGGCGACGCCGACCGGATAGAGCGCCGCCGCCAGCCCCATGAACAGCGCGGCGCCGGCCAGCAGCGGCGCCAGCCCGAGCGCGCCGCCGAGGGTGGTGGCGACGCTGCCGATGGCGGCGCCGAGCGCCAGCCACATCAGCACGGTGCGGCGTTCGAAGCGGTCGCAGATCAGCCCCACCGGCCAGGCGAACAGCATCGCCGACACCACCGGAATCGCCATGAACGCCGACAGCCCGCCGAGCGACAGCCCGCGCAGTTCGGCATAGACCGGCCCCAGCGCGTAGAACGCCGAGATCACCACGCCGCTGATCAGCGCGGTGCCGAACGCCAGCGGCGCGCGCTGCAGCAGCTCGCGCAGCGGCACGTGCTGCAGCTGTTCCAGCGGCGGTGCGGCCAGCCGCGTCAGCGCGACCGGGATCAACGCCAGCGTCAGCAGCAGCGCCACCAGACTGAACAGCTTGAACGACAGCGGGTCGCCGAGATTCATCAGCAGCTGGCCGCCGGCGGTGGCCAGATAGAACGCCACCAGATAGACGGCGAACAGCGCGCCGCGGTTGTCGCGCGTGGCGCGGCTCGAAATCCAGCTCTCGATCGCGATCAGCAGCCCCGCCATGGCGATGCCGCTCAGCAGCCGCAGCGCCGACCACCACAGCATCTGCACCCACAGCGGGTGCAGCAGCGCCGCGCAGGCGGCGCAGCCGGCGAACACGGCGAAGGCGCGGATGTGGCCGACGCGGCCGATGACGCGGTTCGCGTGCAGCGTGCCGAGCACGAAACCGAGCGAATAGCAGAACTGCACCCAGCCGATCGCGGCCGGGTCGAATCCTTCGCGGTTCAGGCGCACGCCGAGCAGCGTCATCAGGAAGGCGTTGCCGCTGATCAGCAGCAGCACGGCGAGCAGCAGGGCGGTCAGGGGAAATAACAGCGAGCGCATGGCGCGAGGATGGCGGATGGTGTGTCGCCGTTCAACCGCCGCCGGTGCCGGTATCGTGTCCTGCTTCTGGGCGCGAACATCGCGCAGCCGTTAAGCTCACGGTCTTTGCGAATGGAGAGCTGTACCAATGGCGTTACCCTTGGTGATCGTCGATGCCTTTGCCGATGCGCCGTTTCGCGGCAACCCGGCAGCGGTCTGCCTGCTCGACAGCTGGCGCCCGGACCAGTGGCTGCAGAACGTCGCGGCCGAGATGAACCTGTCGGAGACAGCGTTCCTGTTGCGCCGCGGCGCCGGCGAATGGGAGCTGCGCTGGTTCACGCCGACCGTCGAGGTCGATCTGTGCGGCCACGCCACGCTGGCCGCCGCGCACGCGCTGAACCGGGTCTGGCACGAGACCGCCGGGCAGCTGCTGTTCCACAGCCGCAGCGGCCCGCTGGTTGCCACCGTCGGTGATTCGGTGGTGGTGATCGACCTGCCGACCGACCCGCCGGCGGCGATCGACGCCGACGCGGTGGCCACCTGCTTCGACACCGCGCCGCGCTATGTCGGCCGCACCCGGTTCGACCTGCTGGTCCATCTCGACGACGCGGCGGCGGTGCGCGACTACCGGCCCGACTTCGCGCGTCTGGCCGCGCTCGACTGCCGCGGCGTCATCATCACCGCCGCCAGCGACGATCCGCGCTTCGATTTCATCTCGCGCTTCTTCGCGCCGAACGCCGGCATTCCCGAGGACCCGGTGACCGGCAGCGCACACTGCTGCCTCGGCCCGTACTGGGCCGGGCTGCTCGGGCGCACGGCGCTGAATGGCTATCAGGCATCGCGCCGCGGCGGCGCGCTGGCGCTGGAGGTCGGCGACGAGCGCATCCATCTGGCCGGCCGCGCCGTCACCGTGGTCGAGGGCTGGCTGCATGGCTGAGCGCCGTCGCTGAACTCGGCATCCGGCGCGGGGTCGATAGCGGCAGCTGCCCGGTCGCGCCCACCGCAGAGGAATGTTCATGACCAAACCACTGAAAATCGCACTGATCGCCGTTGCCGCGCTGCTCGGGCTGCTGCTGGTCGCGCTGCTGGCGCTGGTGCTGCTGGTCGATCCCAACCGCTTCAAGCCGCAGCTGATCGCCGCCGCGCAGCAGCAGACCGGGCGCGAGCTGCGCATCGACGGCGAGCTGGGCTGGAGTTTCTATCCGATCCTCGGCATCGAGCTCGGCGGCGTCGAGCTGGCCAATGCGCGCGGTTTCGGCGATGGCCCGATGCTGGCGGTGCAGCGCATCGCCGTCGGTGTCGAGCTGCTGCCGCTGCTGCGCGGCGAGCTGAACGTGTCGCAGCTGCGGCTGGAGCAGCCGCGCATCGATCTGGCGAAGGATGCGCAGGGGCGCAGCAACTGGGATGACATTCTCGAACACCGGCGCCAGCTCGATGCCGCGCGCGAACCGGCCGCGAAGGCGCCAGCCGGGACCGGGCCGGACGACGACATCCGAATCGCGATCAGCGGCCTGCAGCTGGTGGGCGCCGAACTGCGCTGGCGCGATGCGCAGCAGCGGCAGGATCTGCTGATCGCGCCGCTCGATCTGCAGACCGGCGCGATCCGCCCCGGCGAACCGGTGGCGCTGACGCTGTCGCTCGGGTTCGCCAGCGGCGAGCAGGCACTGCGAGCCACGTTGAAACTCGACACCGAACTGAGCATCGGCGATGGCTTCGACACGCTGGCCTGGCGCGACCTGACGGTGGCGCTGACGGCGAACGGCGCGGCGCTGCCCGGCGAGCTGACGGCACAGCTGCGCGGCGACGGCCGCGTCGATCTCGGCGCGCAGACGCTGGCGCTCGACGAGAGCCGCATCGAATTCAAGCTGCCTGCCGACGGCATCGACAGCAGTGGCGAACTGCGGCTGGCGCTGCGCGGCGATCTGGCGAAGCAGCGTTTCGAATCGGAGCGTCTCGATCTGACGCTGACACTGAGCGGCGGTACGTTCGGCGCGAAACAGAACGTGACGCTGCGAACACCGCTGACGCTCGATCTGCAACGGCAGACGCTGGCGCTGCCGGCCATCGTCGCCAGCGGCGCCGGCATCGAGCTGAAGGCGCGTGTCGACGGTCGTCAGATCGTCGACAAGCCGGCGTTCAGCGGTACGTTCGACATCGCCGCGCTGCCGCTGCGCAAGCTGCTCGACGACCTGAAGATCGAGCTGCCACCGATGGCCGACGCCAGGACGTTGCAGCGCGTCTCGCTGCAGGGCGAGTTCGCGGCGACGCCGCAGCGCGTCGAGCTGAACCCGCTGCGCGCCACCATCGACGACAGCACGTTGCGCGGCCGCCTGAGCACCGGTCTCGGCGACATCACCCGGCTCGGCTTCGACCTGACGCTCGACCGCATCGATCTCGACCGCTACCTGCCGCCGGCCGATGCCGCGCCGTCGGCGCCCGCTTCGAAGCCCGCCGGCAGTGCGCCGGCAGGTGGCAGCGACCAGACGTTCGCCTTCCTCGACACGCTGGCGCTCGACGGTCGCATCGCGATCGGTCAGCTGCACGTCAGGCAGCTCGATCTGCGCGACGTTGCGCTGACGGCCAGGTCCAGTGGTCGCCAGCTGACGCTCGATCCGCTGACCGCATCGCTGTACGGCGGCAGGGCCGAACTGCGCGTCGACATCGATGCGCGCGGCGCGCAGCCGAGGACGCGCGTGCGCAGCAACCTGCAGCAGGTACAGATCGGCGCGCTGCTCGACGCCTGGCTGCAGAAGCGCGGGCCGATCGAGGGCACCGGCAGCCTGCGTGCCGAACTCGATTTCAGCGGGCTCGATGTCGCTGCCATTCTGGCCAGCCTCGGTGGCAGCGGTGAGCTGCGGCTCGGCGATGGCGCGGTGCGCGGCGTCAACGTCGCGCAGGAGATTCGCAACGCGCTGGCGGTGATCCGCCGGCAGCCGCGCCAGCAGAGTGCGCTGAAGACCGACTTCACCGAGCTGGTGGTGCCGTTCCGGGTCAGCGACGGCTCCTTCAACTGGTCGCAGCTCAACGCCAGCTCACCGCTGCTGCGCGTTGGCAGCAACGGTTCTCTGAACCTGCGCGAGCTGGGCATCGATACCAAGCTCGACGTCACCATCGTGCGCTCGCTGAAAGGGCAGGGCGGCGAGTCGCTCGGCGAACTGGCCGGGCTGCTGGTGCCGGTGACGCTGCGCGGCGCGGTGACCGCGCCGAAGGTCTCGGTCGATCTGGCCAAGGTGCTGGAGCAGACCGCGCTCGGCGAGCGCCAGAAGGAGCTGGAGGCGGAGCTGCGGGAGAAGGCGAAGGCGCGCGAGGACGAGCTGAAGGAAAAGGCGAAAGAGCGCGAGGACGAGCTGAAGCAGAAGGCCACGAAGGAGCTGCAGCGCGGGCTCGACAAGCTGCTGCGGGCGCCGAAGAGCGATAAGCCCGCCGCCGGAGCGGCGGCGCCGGCCGAGGCGGCCGACTGAGGCCGGCGCGGGCCGGGCGCGCATGGACTAAGCGCGCAATGACTTGTACTTTTGGATCACGCTGCTAGGCAGCGTCGAGGTGCGGCCATATAGTCCGCGCCATGACGAAAACGATAATTCCAAGTCTGGGACTCTATGGAAAGCCGGCTGCCGATGAGCTGCCCGCGCTCGCGCACATCGAGAGCATGGGCGAGCGCGGCGGCAAGCTCGGCTGGCACATAAAGCCACATCGCCACTCCCACCTGTATCAGATCCTCTGCGTCTACGACGGCGAACTGGAGGTCTGGATCGACGACTTCCATCGCCAGCTGAAGGGCAGCTGGATGGTGACGGTGCCGCTCGGCAGCGTGCACAGCTTCCTGTTCCGGCCCGACAGCGAGGGCGTCGTGCTGTCGATCGCCGCGCCGCTGCTGACCGACGAAGCGCTGTTCGCCAGACGCGAGAATCTCACCGAACTGATCAACGCCCCGCAGGTGGTCGATTTCTGCAGCGCCGGCGCGCGGCTGACGCAGCTGCGGCGCTACATGGCGGCGATGCACGACGAGCTGGAGCAGTCGACGGAGCCGGGCAACCGCTCGGTGGTGCTGCTGTTGCAGCTGATCCTGATCGCACTGAAACGGCAGCTGAGCAGCGACGGCGACGCGCACTCGACACGGCAACTCGACGAGAAACGGCTGCGCCAGTTCCGCGCGCTGGTCGACCGCCACTTCCGCGACCACTGGACGCTGGAGCAGTACGCCGGCGAACTGAACGTCTCGGTCTCGACACTGAAGCGGCTCTGTCTGGAGACGCTCAGCACCAACCCGAAAGCGATCGTTCAGGGACGCCTGATCAACGAGGCCAAACGCCGTCTGATCTACACCCAGCAGCCGCTGGACGAACTCGCCTACACGCTGGGTTTCAAGGACCCGGCCTATTTCTCCCGCTCGTTCAAGCGCGCGCTCGGCATCTCGCCGAGCCGCTATCGGGAACGCAACAGCTTCACGCATCGGCAGGACTGAGTGTCATGACAGCGGAAAACGAAGAGACGACCGTCACCGTTGCGGTTGACGAGGGCATCGCCTGGGTGGCGTTCAATCGCCCCGAAAAGCGCAACTGCATGAGCCCGAAACTGAACCGGCAGATGCTGCGCGTGCTCGACAGCCTCGAATTCGACGAGACGGTTGGCGTGCTGGTGCTGACCGGCGAGGGCTCGGCGTGGTCGGCCGGCATGGATCTGCACGAATACTTCCGCGAAACCGAGGCGCAGGGGCTCGGCCACACGCGGCAGGCGCAGCGCGAGGCCTACGGCTGGTGGCGGCGGCTGCGCTGGTATCAGAAACCGACCATCGCGATGGTCAACGGCTGGTGCTTCGGCGGCGGCTACGGGCCGCTGTTCGCCTGCGATCTCGCGTTCGCCGCCGACGAGGCGCAGTTCGGTCTCAGCGAAATCAACTGGGGCATCCTGCCGGGCGGCGGCGCCACCAAGGTGGCGACCTCGCTGCTGTCGATGCGCAACGCGATGTACCACGCGATGCTCGGCGAGACCATCGACGGCAAACAGGCGGCGGCGTGGGGGCTGGTCAACGAATCGCTGCCGCTGGCGGCGCTGCGGCCGCGCGTGGTCGAGGTCGCGCGCAAGCTGCTGGCGAAGAACCCGGTGGCGCTGAAGGCGACCAAGGATGCGGTGCGCCGTGTCATGGAAATGACCTACGACAACGCCGAGGACTACCTGATTCGCGCGCAGGAGGCGGCCAACAGTTTCGACGGCGACAGCCGCAGGGAGGCGTTGAAACAGTTTCTCGACGACAAGAGTTTCAAACCCGGCCTTGGCGCCTACGACAGATCGAAGCAGCGATAGGGATCGGGCGCGATGGATTACGTCGGCTTTCAGGCACGGTTTTGCCCGCACAGGCTCGCGGTTGCCGACCTGACGTTCGGTCGGCGCTGGAGCTATGCCGGGTTCGATGACTTCGTCGCCCGCTGCGTATCGCTGCTGCGTGCGCGCGGCGTCGCTGCCGGCGATCGCGTTGCCTGTCTGGCGAAGAACCGCGCCGAGATCGTCGCGCTGCATCTGGCCTGCGTCCGGCTCGGTGCGCTGTTCGTACCGCTGAGCTGGCGGCTGGTGCAGAGCGAGCTGCAGGCGCAGCTCGCCAACTGCCGGCCGAAGCGGGTCTGGGGCGACGAAAGCGCAGCGGCGCTCGGCATCGACTGCGAGCCGATCGATGCGCTTTGTGCGCAGAGCGAGGGATTCATGCCGGCGGTTGCCAGCCGCACCGATCGCGATGCGCCATCGCTGATTCTCTACACGTCGGGCACGGCGGGGCACCCGAAGGGCGTACTGCTGAGCGAGAGGAGCGTGTTCGAGACGGCGATCAATTTCTCGACACTCGGCTGCGTCGGCGCCGACAGCCTGTTCCTGTGCGACGCGCCGATGTTCCACACCATCGGCCTGATCGCCAGCGTCCACCCGGCGTTCATGCAGGGCGCCGCCATCGCGATATCGAGCGGCTTCGTGCCATCGCAGACGCTGGCGCGGCTGGCCGATCCTGAGCTCGGTGTGACGCACTACTTCTGTGTGCCACAGATGGCGCAGGCGCTGCGGCGCGACGATGGCTTCGACGCGAAACGCCTGTCGCGACTGGTCGGAATCTTCACCGGCGGTGCGACACACCCGGAGTGTCAGATCAGGGCGTGGCTGGACGATGGCGTTGCGGTGGTCGACGGCTATGGCATGAGCGAGGCCGGCACGGTGTTCGGCATGCCGGTCGACCGCGCGCTGATCCGGCGCAAGGCCGGCGCGGTCGGTATCCCGACGCCGCGCGTCGGCGCGCGCATCGTCGGCGTGTCGGGAGGCGAAGCGGCGGTCGGCGAGCCGGGCGAGTTGCAACTGAACGGTGACGGCCTGTTCTGCGGCTACTGGCAGGACGATGCCGAATATCGGCAGGCGCTGACCGACGACGGCTGGTTTCGCACCGGCGACATCGCCGTCGTCGACGACGAGGGTTTTCATCGCATCGTCGGGCGCAAGAAGGAGATCTACATCTCCGGCGGCGAGAACGTCTATCCGGCGGAGATCGAGGCACTGCTGGACGGATTTCCGGGCATCGCCGATTGCGCCGTCGTCGGTGTCGACGACGAGCAGTGGGGCGAAGTCGGCTGCCTGTTCTACGTGCCGGACGGCGACGCGCGGATCGACGCGACGGATGTGGCGCGATTCCTTGGCGACAAACTGGCGAAGTACAAGATTCCGAAACATGTCCGCGCGGTGGAGCGGATTCCGCGCAACGGCGCCGGCAAGGTTCTCAAGCGCGAGCTGAGCCGGATGGCGGGCGACGCCATTCGGGCGGCGTGAGAAATACGTCGGGCGTGAACGGTTCGTGCAAGAGATGCCGTTCGCGCGCGGTGTTTTACGGCGGTATGCAGTTCGAGGTGGGAGAGGTGTTTCGACGCGGTTTCACTGAATAACGATCACAGGCGAGGGGAATAATAATGAGATACAGATTCGGAAGGTTCACGGAAGTGTCGTTCGGGCAGGCGACGCTGCTGTCGGCCGCCGCGCTCGGCCTCGGTCTGTCGCTGCCGGCGGTGGCGCAGCAGGGCGACGACAGAGCGCGCTCGCAGATGGTCGAGGAGGTACTGGTGACGGCGCGACGGCAGGTGGAGAACCTGCAGGAGGTGCCGATCTCGATGGCGGTTTTCGATCAGGAGCAGCTGAGCAACAGCAACGTCGTCAACGCATCCGACCTTGCCGCGATGACGCCGGGTCTCACCGTCAATACCCGCTTCGGCGACGATTCGTCGGCGTTCGCGATCCGCGGTTTCACGCAGGAGCTGCGCACGACGGCGTCGGTCGGTGTCTATTTCGCCGATGTCGTCGCGCCGCGCGGCGGCGGCGCGGTCACCGCTGGCGATGGCGCCGGCCCCGGCGCCTATTTCGATCTGCAGAACGTGCAGGTGCTGAAAGGCCCGCAGGGAACATTGTTCGGCCGAAACACTACCGGCGGCGCGATCATGCTGACGCCGCAGGAACCGACCACCGAACTCGAGGGGTATATCGAGGCGAGTGCCGGCAATTACGACATGTGGCGCCTGCAGGGTGTGATCAACGTACCGGTCGGCGACAACGTGCGAGCGCGCATCGGCATCGACCGCCAGCAGCGCGACGGCTATCTGAAGAACGTCTCCGGCGTCGGCCACGACCGCCTCTCCGACGCCGACTATCTCTCCGTGCGCGCCAGCCTGGTCGTCGATCTGACGCCGAACCTGGAGAACTACACCGTCGCCAGCTGGACCGATTCAAAGAACAACGGCTCGGTGTCGCAGGTGTTCGCCTGCAACACGTCGGGTGGCGGGCTGCTGGTCGCGGTCTACGGCCCGCTGTGCGCTACTCAGCTGGCCGGTCAGAGCGGAGATTTCTACGAGGTCGCCAACGCCATTCCCGGTTCGAAGTCGCTGATCGAGCAGTGGCAGATCATCAATACGACGACGTGGGACGTGACGGACGATCTGACCATCAAGAACATCCTCTCCTATGCCGATCTCGAAACGACGCTGACCACCGGCGTGTTCGGCTCGAACTTCTTCGTGCCGACCTTCACCGGCGGCGCCGTCACCGGGCGCATGCCGTTCTACTTCGCCAACTCCGGCCAGATTCCCGGCCTGCCGACCACCAGCCAGACCAGTCTTGTCGAGGAGCTGCAGTTTCAGGGCAGCGCCTTCGGCGACCGCATGATCTGGCAGGCGGGCCTCTATTTCGAGACCAACAAGCCGGACGGCGACGGCGCCGGCCTGTCGTTCGGCAACATCGGCTGCGATCTCGGTTCGTTCGGCGGCGACCCGTCCGGCTATCGCTGCAACGACTGGTTCACGGCGCAGCTCGGCCTGCCGATCACGCTCGGCTCGGTGGCGGTCTCGACCGGCACCGTCGAATTCGAGAGCCGCGCGCTCTACGCGCAATCGACCTACGACCTCAGCGACCGCTTCAGCGTCACCGGCGGCATCCGCTACACGTGGGACGAGTCCTACGGCAACTCGCGGCAGTGGATCTACCAGTTCCCCGGCTCCACCGAAACCGGCGCCGGCTATTTTGCGCCGCGCGCCACGTCGCCGATCTGCGGCGACCCGAGCGCCAGCCTGCCGGGCTGTCAGGTGCTGCTGCAGCAGAAGAGCGAGGCGCCGACCTGGCTGCTCGGGCTCGACTACAAACCGGGTCACGACCTGATGCTCTATGGCAAATATGCGCGAGGCTATCGTCAGGGCTCGGTCAACATCGTCGGCATCAACGGCCTCAACACGCACGAGCCGGAGGAGGTCGATACCTTCGAGATCGGCCTGAAGAAGCGCTTCGACGGCCCGATGCCGGGCGTGTTCAACCTGTCGGCCTTCTACAACGATTTCCGTGACCAGCAGATCCAGCTCGGCATCCTGCCGGTGACCGGTGTTCCGACCACGGCGATCGTCAATGCCGGCAAATCGTCGATCTGGGGCGCGGAGATCGAGGCCGGCATCGAACCGTTCGACGGCTTCACGCTGAATCTCTCCTATACCTACCTGAACACCGAGGTGAAGGAGATCGAGGTGCCGCAGGTCGCACCGGGGCTGCTGTTCGCGCCGCCATCGCTGACGTCGGCCGAGGGCGAGCCGCTCTCCTATTCGCCGGAGCATCAGGCGTCGCTGACTGCGGCCTGGCGGCTGCCGCTGTCGCCGGCGCTCGGCGACATCGTGCTGGCGGCGACCTATACCTACACTGCGGAGCAACAGGCGACATCCAGCGGCGTGACGCCGTATGCGACCATTCCGTCCTACGAGCTGCTGAACCTGAACCTGAACTGGAGCGGCATCGCCGGCACGCCGCTGGATGCGTCGCTGTTCGCCACTAACGTGCTGGAGGAGGAGTACTACGCATTTGTCTCCGGCCAGTACGATTCGCTCGGCTTCGAGTCGCGCGGTGTCGGCCAGCCGCGCATGGTCGGCGCGCGGTTGCGGTATAACTTCTGACGGCATTCGGTGCCCTTCTTCCGGCGGGCAGCGACGTCACGGATGACGTCTCTGCCAGAACCGTTTTCTGAAAAGGCGAGGTCTCCATGCAGTTTCTCTATCGCAGGATGATGAAGCGGCTCGGTGTCGAACAGACGCACCCGGTCACGATTCAGCGCAACCTCAAGGTGGTGACGCCCGATGGCGCCACACTGCTGACCGATCTGTACATGGGTGATCCGGGCGGGCGCGCGCCGGTGATCCTGATCCGCTCGCCGTATGGCAAGGGCGTCATGCTCGCCGCCGGTTCCGCCTATCCGCTGGCGGCGCGGGGTTTCAACGTCATCATGCAGAGTTGTCGTGGCACGTCCGGCTCGACCGGCAGCTTCGATCCGCACCACGATGAGCAGCGCGACGGCCTGGCGACGATCGCCTGGATCAAGCGCCAGCCGTGGTACGGCGGTGTGATCGGCACCTACGGCACGAGCTATCTCGGATACACGCAGTGGGCCGTCGCCGCAGCCGCCGGCCCCGAGCTGAAGGCGATGGCGATGCAGGTGACGCTGTCCGATTTCGCGCGGATGACCTACGCCGGCGACGGCTTCATGCTGGAAAACGCGCTGTCATGGACGCACATGGTCACCGGCATGAAGAACGGCGGTCTGTTCTTCCTGCGTTATCTGATCTCGATGTTCCTCGGCCGCTCGATGATCTCGCCGCAGCAGTGGAGGACGCTGCCGCTGCGCAGCATGGACGAGAAGGTCATCGGCGAGCGCGTCGATTTCTGGCAGGACTGGGTGGAGCACGATTCGTCGCGCGATCCGTGGTGGTCGCCGATGGACCATTTCAGGACCATCGCCGAGGTCAAACGCCCGATCGTCATGGCGGCGGGCTGGTTCGACATCTTCGCGCCGTGGCAGCTGAAGGATTTCGCCGCGCTGCGCGCCGCCGGCTGCGAAGCGCGCATCACGATCGGGCCGTGGCGCCACACTGACGACGGTCTTGGCCGCACCGGCATCCGCGAGGCGATCGACTGGTTCGACGCGCATCTGCGCGGCGAGCCGGCGCGCGAACAGCGCAAGCCAGTAAGGCTGTGGCTGATCGGCGCCGACGAGTGGCGCGAGTACGACCAGTGGCCGCCGCGCGAGGCGGTCGCCGAACGCTGGTACCTGCACCCGCAGCGCCAGCTGTCGACAGCGTTGCCACCGGTGTCGGAGCCCGACCGCTACGTCTACGACCCGGACGATCCGACACCCTCCGTCGGTGGTCCCGCGCTGAGCATGCGTCCCCATTCGGTCGATAACACCGAGCTCGAGGCGCGTGCCGACGTGCTGACCTACACCAGCGAACCGATGCGCGCCGACTGCGACATCATCGGCCCGGTCGAGGCCGAGCTGCATGTCTCGTCGACGGCGGCGAGCGCCGATTTTTTCGTGCGGCTGTGCGATGTCGATCCGAACGGCGTCTCGAAGAACATCTGCGACGGTCTGCAGCGGGTGAGCATCGACGGCGACGCAGCGCAGTGCGTCACCGTCGAGCTGTGGCCGACCGCGTATCGTCTGGCGCAGGGGCACCGGCTGCGGGTGCAGGTATCGAGCGGGGCGTTTCCGCGCTGGGCACGGAACCCCGGCAGCGGCGAACGGCTCGCCGATGCCGAGACGGTGCAGCGCGCCACGCAGTCGATCCACCACTCGCCGGAACAGCCGTCGTCGATCGTGCTGCGCGTGGTGCCGGGGCAGTGAGCGGCGGCGTGCGCCGCCGCCGTTTCAGAAACGCACGGTGCCCTGCAGCAGCAGTTCGCGCGGACGGTTGAAGAAACCCACCTGCTGGTTCGGGTTGCCGCTGCCGGACCAGCCGTTGGAGTTCAGCATGTAGTACTCGTCGGTCAGGTTGCGGCCGATCAGCGCCAGTTCGTAGCGCCCGTTCGCCGGTCCGACGCGCAGCGCGGCGTTGATCAGCCAGTACGACTCCTGATGGCCGGCCGGCGCGTTGTCGGTGGCGGTTTCGAACGACGCGCTGTAGGTGGCCTGCAGCGACAGCGTGGTGTTCCAGCCGGCGATCAGGTTCGGGTAGTAGTCGGCGCCGATGCTGTAGGTCAGCTTCGGCGCGCGCAGCAGGTCCTCGCCCTTCAGGTCCTGCTGGCCGCCGACGCAGCCCTGCGCCGCCGTCTGCCCCGGGTAGCACTGCGCGTTCGGGAAGCTGTCGTACTGCGCGCGGTTGTAGCCGGCGTTGCCGCGCACGCTGAGCACGTCCAGTGCCAGCCATTCGAACGAGCCCTGCACGCCCTCGATGTCGGCCGACGCGGCGTTGTTGATCGTGAAGCTGATCGTCTCCGAGTTGTAGGAGACCACCTGCAGATCCTTGTACTCGTACTTGTAGGCGACCAGATCGAGACGCAGCCGGTCGTCGAGCAGCGAACCCTTGTAGCCGATCTCGTAGCCCTCGGCCTCCTCGGGTTCGAACTTCACCGTGTCCGGCGTCGCGTTGGCGAACACCAGGAACGGGTTGGAGATGCCGCCGGCCTTGTAGCCGGTCTTGTAGGCGGCGTAGAGCGTGTGCTGGTCGGCGAGGTACCAGCTCAGCGTCACTTCCGGCGACACGTCGCTGTCCTTGAAGCGCGAGGTGAGCACCTGCCCGAGCGGGTAGAGGCCGGGGAACGACGGGTTGTTGGCCAGGTTGACGATGTCGCTCTCCTTCTCGTCGCGGCTGTAGCGGGCGCCGGCCGCCAGTTCCAGATCGGACCGGATGTTCCAGCTGATCTGGCCGAAGGCGGAGAGGTAGTCGCCGGAGGTCTTGGCGTTGACGGTGTTGCTGGCGTAGTTCTGCGCCACCGGGTTGAAAGCGTGGGCGAGATCGGCGGAGTTGAGGAAGTCGCGCTCGAAATCCTCGTAGTAGACGCCGGCCATGAAGTTCAGCGGCCCGTCGAACTGGCTCTGCAACCGCAGCTCCTGCGTCCACAGCTCATAGTTCTCGCGGCTCGCGGCCCAGATCGTCGCGAACGGGCTCCAGTCGGAGACGCTCATCTGCTTCACGGTCTGGTCGTAGAAGCCGGTGGTGGCGGTCAGCGTGAAGGCGTCCCAGCGTTTTTCGAGATTGAGCGAGGCGAAGTCGAATTCGGAATCGAAGTAGGGGACGCCGCCGTTGCCGTGCGGGAAGTTGACGGCGTATTCCGGCGCGACCGCGCCGTGCGATTTGCGGCGGTTCTTGCGGCAGTCGCCGTTCGGAATCGGGATCGTGCCGCGCAGCACCGGCTCGGTGGTCGGGCGCACGCAGAACGGTTCGGAGCTGGCATTGCCGGCGTTGCGCTCCTGCGAGTTGGTCATCAGTTTCAGCATGGCGTCGAAATCGTCGAGCGGTTGCCAGCGCAGCGTCAGCCGCCCGGCGCGGATCTCGTCGTCCGGCCCGGTTCTGCCCATCGCGGCGCCGGGCGCGGTCAGCGTCGGGTCGGCGAGATCGGGCGTCGGCTGCGCGACGTTGCGAATCCAGCCGTCCATCTCGCTGGCGCGCACCGCCAGCCGCGCGCTCAGCGTGTCGGTCAGCGGGCCGGAGAGGGCGCCTTCGATGAAGCGCTGGTCCGCCTCGAATTCGTAGCCGGCGGTCAGATAGCCCTCGAAGGTGTCGGTGGGGTTGGCCGAGTTCAGCGAGATGACGCCGGCCGGCGAGTTCTTGCCGAAGAACAGCGCCTGCGGCCCCTGCAGTACCTGCACCTGCTCGATGTCGAACAGCGAGGCGGAGATCACCTGACCGCGGCTGATCGGCACGCCGTCGATCTCGATGGCGACGCTCTGGTCGAGGCCGGCGTCGTTGGAGGCCGAGCTGACGCCGCGCACGGTGATGACGGCGCCGGTACCGGAGCCGCCCTGCGACATGCTGACCTGCGGCACCAGTTCGCCGACCTTCGACAGGTCGTTGGCGGCGCCGTTCTGCAATACCTCCTGGTTGACGACGGAGACGGCGACCGGCACGCGCTGCAGCGACTCCTCGCGTTTGCGCGCGGTCACCACGATCTCTTCGAGCGCGCGGGCAGCGGGTGGCGCGGCCGGCTCCTGACCCATGGCCAGCGGGGATGTCAGGCCGGCGATCAGCGCGGCATGGAGTGCGGACAGAAAGCTCCGCCGGTTGCAGTTGCTGTCGAATCGTTTCATGAACCAGAACCTCGCGTTGTTATCGTCGATGTCCAGGGTCAGGTTGTCCTCGGTGTGAGCGCCCGGCCGCAGGCAGGTACCCCTGAGCAGCGCCTGCAGCCCCTTCTCCAGCGTGTGTTCGCCCTGCACGCGGTTGACCCGCAGATCCTTCACCTGATCGAACGGGTAGATGATCTGGATACCCGCCTGCTCGGCGAACAGATTCAGGCCCCGGTGCGCGGGCGACGCGGGGATGTCGAACGGGATGACCCGTTCCGCCGCGAGACAGGTTCCGATGGAGAACAGCGCGGATATCAGCAGGACGAGCGCGGCAACGGTGTTGTGGTTATGGGCAGTGGTCCCCGTCGCCGGCCGCCTGTGTACGGCATCCCCGAGATCCTTCCGTGATCCCTTCGATGACAAAGACCGTTGAGCCATGAAAAGTCCGCTATCGGGTTTGGAATTTTTTTATGGCCTGCCATCCATGGCGGCCACCCTTCGGGTCGTCGCTGACGCGACGCTGAAAATGGCCCTCGGCCATTTTTTATTGGGGGCGGCGCGGTGCGCGATCAGTCGTCGCGGCGCGAGACCAGTCGCAGCGTCCCGCCGTCGCGCTCTATGCGGATGCCGAAGCCCTGTTCGAGCGCCCTCATCAGGCCGTCGACATCGCCGATGTCGAAATAACCGCCGATCCGCAGGCCCGCGAGTTCCGGATCGTCGATGACGATGCGGCGATCCGAGTGACGCGCCACCTCGTCGAGTACCTCGGCCAGCGTCTCGCCCTCGAACACCCACTTGCCGCGGCGCCAGGCCAGCCGCTGTTCGATACGCTGCGGCGGCAGCAGCTGCGGCTGTGCGACACGGCCGTCGTAGCTGACCGCGCCGCCCTGTTTCAGCACGACGCCGCCCGCTTCAGCGGCGGCGGCTGCCGGCGCCCCGGCCACTACCTCGACGACGCCCTCGCTGACCAGCACCTCGACCTGCTCGTTCGCGAGCCGGACGTTGAAGGCGGTGCCGAGCGCGCGCACCGAGCCGCGGCCGGCGAACACGACGAACGGACGCCGGGGATTTCTGGCGACTTTGAAATGGGCCTCACCGTGGGTCAGCTGCACGTTGCGCGCGTCGTCGTCGTAGCGAACGCGAATTTCCGACTGCGTGTTCAGCGTCACCACCGAGCCGTCGTCGAGCGGAACGACGGTGCGCTCGCCCAGACCGGTGCGGTAGACCAGCTCGCTCGGAGCGACCTGCGCGATGGTGTCGGCCGGGGTGTCGCGCAGGGCGGGCAGCAGGTTCCAGCCGACGGTGACCATCGCGAGCACCGCCGCCGCACCGAACGCTGTGGCCGCTGCCCGGTGGTGCCAGTGCCGGCGTGGTGGTGCGGCTTCGAGCGGAAACAGATCGGCCAGCACGGCCATGCAGTCCAGCGCGCCCCAGACCTGCGACATCCGGTCCAGCGCCGGGCGATGGCCGGGGTCGGCGGCGAGCCACGCGCGCAGCGCCTCGCGCTCGGCGGCGTCGAGATCGCCGCGGTCGAGCCGGGCGATCCACGTCGCGGCCTCTTCCTGCATCCGCGCCGTGTCGGGGAATCGAATCACGGTTTTCATGGTCGATGGCGCCGGGGGCGGCGCAGTGTGGGCGGCTCACCGCCGGGGTTGTGGGAAATATCCGGATTTTCCAGATTCCGCAGCTGGGTGGCGCAGCGCAGCATGCCCTTGGCCAGATGCTTTTCGACGGTACTGACACTGATGCCGAGGCGCGCCGCCACTTCCTGCTGCGACAGGCCGTAGACCTTGCGCAGCACCAGCACCTGCCGGCACTGGTCCGGCAGCGTCGCCACCGCCCGGCAGAACAGCTCGAAGCGGCGCTGCG
Source organism: uncultured Verrucomicrobiaceae bacterium (assembly GCA_964515735.1). Classification (GTDB taxonomy): domain Bacteria; phylum Pseudomonadota; class Gammaproteobacteria; order Pseudomonadales; family CAMLJR01; genus CAMLJR01. The sequence continues at coordinate 64,186 of CAZEVP010000010.1, forward strand.
CGGCGACCGTGTCCTCGAGCGGGGCGCTCTCCATCAAGACCTCCGGCTCCGGAAAATCCTCCATGTAGTCGACCAGCACGTTGGCTTTACGCGCCAGCGCGTTCAGCGCCAGATTGTGGGCGGTGCGGAACAGGTAGGCCTTCTGGTAGTGGATCTCGCCCTTCGAGCCGGCCTCCAGCACCCGCACGAAGGCTTCCTGAGCGATGTCCTCGACATCCTCCGGGCGTTTGAGAATACGACTGAGATAGCGTTTCAGCCGGCCGCTGAAATGGTGCCATTGGTCGTCCATCGGCGTCCCTGTGTCGTTTTCGTTATCCGGGTAGCGGGGCTAGTTAGGCACAGCGAATGGCGCCGCGTAAAGGCGCGAACCCCACAGCCGTATGGCCGGTGCTTGACACTCTGTCAAATTGGAGTCAGTGTTCTGACATCAATAACAGGGGGGCGCACCGTGAGCACATCCGCACCGCAGGCTGAACCGGTCTACTGGGATCCGTACCACCCCGGCATCTATCCCGCGCCGTACCCGGTCTATCGCCGGCTGCGCGAGGAGGCGCCGCTCTATTACAACGAGCAGTACGACTTCTACGCGGTCAGCCGTTTCAGCGACGTCGAGCGCTGTCTGCTGGACAAGGAGGCGTTCAGCTCGGCGCGCAGCGACGTCATGGAGTTCATCAAGGCGGAAGAGCTGGAAGTGCCGAAGGGGATGTTCATCTGGGAGGATCCGCCGCTGCACACCGCCTACCGCAGCGTGGTGTCGCGCGTCTTCACGCCGCGCCGGATGAACGATCTGGAGGCGGAGATTCGCGCCTACTGCGCGCGCTGTCTCGACCCGCTGGTCGGCGCCGACCAGATCGATTTCATCGCCGATCTCGGCGCGCAGCTGCCGGGTGGCGTCATCGGCATGTTGCTCGGCATTCCCGACCAGGACCGCGACATCGTCCGCGACCGCGTGCACGAGGCGCTGCGCACCGAGGCCGGCAAGCCGATGGAGGTGTCGCAGACCAGTTACCAGGGCGAGGGCTTCGAGGATTACATCGACTGGCGCGCCGACCACCCGTCCGACGACTTGATGACCGAACTGCTGCGCGCCGAGTTCAGGGACGAGACCGGCACGCTGCGACGGCTGACGCGCGACGAGGTGCTGATCTTCGTCAACGTGCTGGCCGGCGCCGGCAACGAGACCACGTCGCGGCTGATCGGCTGGATGGGCAAGGTGCTCGGCGACCATCCGGAGCAGCGCCGGGAGATCGCGCGGGATCCCTCGCTGATTCCGGCGGCGATCGAGGAGCTGCTCCGTTACGAGCCGCCGGGACCGTCGGTGGCGCGCTACGTGGCGCGGGACGTCGAGGTGCGCGGCCAGATCGTGCCGGCTGGCAGCGTGATGCTGGCGCTGATCGCCGCCGCCAACCGCGACGAGGAGCGTTTCCCCGACGGCGAGCGTTTCGACATTCACCGCAAGGGCGCGCCGCACATCACCTTCGGGCGCGGCATCCACGCCTGCCTCGGCGCGGCGCTGGCGCGGGTCGAGGGGCGGGTCGCGCTCGACGAAATCCTGAAGCGCTTCCCCGACTGGACGGTGGATGCCGACAGGGCCGAGCTGTCGGCCTCGTCGACGACGCGTGGCTGGGATACGCTGCCGGCCTTCATCGGTTGAGTGGTGGATGGGGCGAGACGGGTATGACGAAAGTGACCTATATCGAGTTCGACGGGACCGAGCATGTGATCGACGTCATGCCCGGCGTCTCGTTGATGCAGGCGGTGGTCAGCAACGGCGTGCGCGGCATCATCGCCGAGTGCGGCGGTGCCTGCGCCTGCGCCACCTGCCATGTCTATGTCGATCCGGCGTGGGCCGACCGCGTCGGCGACAAGAGCGAGCTCGAGGAGATGATGCTGGAAGAGGTCTGCGAGCCGCAGCCGAACAGCCGGCTGTCGTGCCAGATCATCGTGACGGAGTCGCTGGAGGGACTCGTCGTCCGCCTGCCCGCCAGACAGATATGAACGCGGGGCGGCGTCGAATCGACGCCGCTCAGGTGATCGCCCAGCGCCGCAGCAGGTTGTGATAGATGCCGGCCAGACGCAGCACCTGCGGATCGTCGGCACCGACCTGCGCCGTGAGCGCCTGAATGCTCTCGTCGAGATCGAACAGCAGGGCGCGTTCGCCCTCGTCGCGCACCATGCTCTGAATCCAGAAGAACGATGCGAAGCGCGCGCCGCGCGTGACCGGCGTGACGCGATGCAGGCTGGTCGACGGATAGAGCACCAGATCGCCCGCTTCGAGCTTGACGGTCTGCACGCCGAACGGCCCCTCGATTTCCAGTTCGCCGCCGTCGTATTCGTCCGGCTCGCTGAGAAACAGCGTCGCCGACAGATCGCTGCGCACGGTGACGCTGCTGTTCGGCACCGCCAGCAGCGAGCCGTCGACATGGGCGCCGTAGGTGCCGCCATCGCGGTAGCAGTTGAAGCGCGGCGGATAGATGCGCGATGGCAGCGCCGCGGCGACGAAGCGCGGGTGATTGCCGAGCCGGCGCAGCAGGAAGTTGCCGAGACTGACCGCCAGCTCGCTGCCCTCTTCGAGTTGCCGGTTCTGCTTGACGCGGCGACCGAGCGAGCCGGCGGTGGCGATGCCGTCCTGCCAGTCGGCCTGCTCGAAATGGGCGCGGAACTGCCGCACCTCGTCCATGCTCAATACCTGTTCGATGGCGATCAGCATTGCCTGGCTCCTGTCTCGACCGGCCATAAATTAACGTATCGGGGAGGCGATGGGTTTGACGCCAATCAGCCCTCCCCGGAAAAAGAAAACGCGCGAGGGGCTCGTGGCCCGCCCGCGCGTTGATGGTGCAACGGATCAGAACTGGTAGTTCGCCGTCAGCACGTAGCTGCGGGCATCGCCGATGTAGACGAAGTTGCCGCTGCGATAACCGGCCAGATAGTAGGCCTTGTCGGTCAGGTTCTTGACGTTCAGTTGGAAGTCGAGTGCCTTGTTGACGCGGTAGTTGGCGAAGGCGTTGAAGACCGTGTAGGACGGCAGCGGCCGGGTCAGCGAACCATCCGCGTTGACGGCGGCGGTGTCGGGCTGACCGACGCGGCGCTGACTCTCGTATCGCGAACCGGCGCCGAACGAGAAGGCATCGGTGGCCTGGTACTTCAGCTGCACGAAGCTGGAGTTCTGCGCGAAGTTGGCCAGCGGCGCTCCGACGTAGACCGGGTTGAAGGACTTGAGAACCTCGCTCTCCATCACCGTGTAGCCGGCCTGAACGGTCAGACCATCGACGATCTCGCCGACGGCACCGATCTCGAAGCCGCGGACGCGGTTCTTGCCGGTGTTGTAGGTACCAGCCTCGCCGTAGTCAGCACCGGACAGGCTCTCCATGACGTCCGACTTGGTGGTCTGGAACACGGCGCCGGTCAGCAGCAGGCGCTCGTCGAACAGGTTCCACTTGGTGCCGAGTTCGATGCTCTCCGATTTTTCCGGATCGCCCTGCATTTCACCGTCCAGCACGATCAGGCCGCCGTAGCCGGCGCCGTTGGCATCGGATTCACCGCCGTTGATGTCGGTGGCCGTGGCCGCGCTCAGGTAGACCATGCCCGCCGGCGTGATCTGGTAGGTGACGCCGACGTGGCCGTTGACGAGGTTGTCATCGGCGTCGATGTCATAGGCGACGACGCGCGTGCTGGCGTTGACCGAGGTCACGGAGTGGTCGTACCGGTCCAGACGCAGGCCGCCGAACACGGTCCAGTCGTCGGTCAGGTCGACGGTGTCCATGATGTAGGCCGAAACCGTCTTGACGTTCCAGTCGTTGCTCCAGCGGTTCTTGGTGACGTTGCGGTTCTGCAGCGTGTACAGGTTGTCGACCCGGTTGCCACTGGCATCGGTGATGCAGAAGGCGTTGAGGGCGGTACCGGTACCGGTGATGCAGTTGCGGCCGCCGGCTTCGCCGGCGGGAATGCCGGTGCTGAAGTTGCCGCGCGTGGCGTGGTGGTTGGTGTATTCGAGACCGACGATGAACTCGTGCTTCATGCCGGCCAGCTCGGTGTTGATGAACAGGTTGGTCTGGTTGGCGAAGTACTCGACCTCCTGCCAGCCGGTGTGGCCGCCATCCAGCGTGCTGGTGTTGTAGACGCCGCCGGGGTTGTTGGCGCCGGTCGTGGCCGGGCCGGCACCGGTGGTGATGTAGCCGTTGTCGGTGCTGCCGTAGCGCGTCAGGTTGTTCAGGGTCACGGCGTCGTTGAATCGGTAGTTGATGCGCGAGGTGAAGGTGTCGACGTCCGATTGCAGGAAGTCGGAATCCTGCGCGTAGGCCGGCACTCTGCTCGGCTTCATCACCTTGTTGGTGGCGCGAATGATGTAAGTGCCGATATCCGGATTGTCGTGGCCGCGGAAGCCGTAGTAGTCCAGCGTGACATCCAGCGCGTCGCTTGCCCGCCACAGGCCGGACAGGGCGATACCCTTGCGGTCGCGCTCGGCCGGATCGCGATCGGGCACCTCCGACTTCGCCCACAGCACGTTGGCGCGCGCGGCGAACTGCTCGCCGACCGGCAGGTTGGCGTCGAGGGTGTAGCGCTGATAGTTGTCGCTGCCGAGGCCCGCCGACAGCTTGGTGAAGGTCAGGTCGGTGGTCGCCTGCTTGGTGATCGCGTTGACCGCGCCGCCGGCGGTGCCGCGGCCGGCGAAGCTGGAGCTCGGGCCTTTCGAGATTTCGATCTGATCGACGGCGAAG
>CAZEVP010000011.1:0-6133 GCA_964515735.1 uncultured Verrucomicrobiaceae bacterium
CAGCCGAACTGACCGCCTTCTGACATCAGGAAAATCATGCGCCTCTGGTCACTACACCCGAAATATCTGGACCCGCAGGGTATCGTCGCCCTGTGGCGTGAAACGCTGCTGGCGCAGGCGGTTTTACGGGAAGAAACGAAGGGCTATCGCAACCACCCGCAACTGGATCGGTTCAAAGCCTGCGCGGCCCCGCTGTCCGCGATTTCGATGTATTTGAAATGGGTGCATATCGAATCGGAAAGCCGGGGCTACTCCTTCGACAAGTCCAGGATCAAACCTGCCAGAAAGCCGGTGACCATTGCCGTCACTGAAGGCCAGATGGAGTACGAGTGGCGCCATCTGCTGGCGAAACTCCGGCAGCGCAATCCCGCGCTCCATGAAAAATGGGAAAAATGCTCGGAGATCGAGCCACACCCGCTCTTCCGGGTTGAAGCCGGTGGTATCGAGCCCTGGGAGCGGCCGTAGCGGCACCGGGCATCTCATGCCCCGGTGGTTTGCGCACTATCGGGCCGCTCGTGCATCCGTTGCGTTGCGGCGGCGCCAATGAGAACTGTTGCGCAGCGGCGCTGACTGCCTCGCATCACGGTTGAACTCCGCTCCGCGGTTTCCCTCCAACTCAGTTGATCCGGTCCTCTCCCCCCGAGGAAGAAGCTGGCCGCGAGCCGTCCGGCAGCGGCGCGGTCTGCGTCTGCGCCGGGCATTCACCGTGAAGGAAACGATCTCCGATCAAGGCACGATCATGCGTTGCTGGCGACATCCCTGTCTGCGTGCGGCCCTGTTCGCCATCGTTCTGTCGGTCAGCGATACTCTGCTGGCATTCGGCTTCGACGACGTCGTCGAACTCGCCCGCCAGCGCGCCCAGTCGGCCTACCAGCCCGGCGAGCCGATCCCCGGCTTCATGAGCGAGCTCGACTACGGCCGCTACCAGGGCATCCGCTTCGATCCGCAGCAGAGCCTGTGGCGCGGCAGCGACACGTTCCAGGTGCAAATGCTGCCAGCCGGCAGCTTCTACCGCCGCCGCGTCAAACTGAATGTCGTCGACAACAGCGGCGTCCACCCGGTGCCGTTCGAAAAGCGCCGCTTCCAGATCGCCGACGCCGCGCTCGAAAAGGAGATTCCCGCCGACCTCGGCTTCGCCGGCTTCCACCTGACCTTCCCCGGCATCGCCGACGACGACCAGTCGTTCCTGACCTTCGCCGGCGGCAGCTATTTCCAGGCGATCGGTCGCGGCCAGCACATGGGCACGTTCGGCCGTGGCATCGCCATCGACACCGGCCTCGCCAGCGGCGAGGAGTTTCCCGACTTCGTCGAGTTCTGGCTGGTGCGACCGGCCGCCAACGCCACGCCGATGCGGCTGTTCGGGCTGCTCGACGGCAACAGCCTGAGCGGCGCCTACGAGTTCGTCGTGACGCCCGGCGACGCCACGCGCATCGCCGTGCGCGCACGCCTGTTCCTGCGCGGCCAGCCGCAGGTGGTCGGCATCGCGCCGCTGACCGGCATGTTCCTGTACGGCGAGAACACCGCGCGGCCGGCCGGCCACTGGCGGCCGCGCGTGCACGACACCAACGGCCTGCTGATCCACGACGGCGCCAGCGGCGAGTGGCTGTGGAGGCCGCTGATCAACCCCACGCACCTGCAGACCGAGCGGCTGCGGGTCGAGGAGCTGCGCGGCTTCGGCCTGATGCAGCGCAACCAGAGCTTCGACGATTTCCAGGACATCGACGCCCGCTACGAACGCCACCCCAGCGTCTGGGTGACGCCGAAGCGCGGTTGGGGCAGCGGCCATGTCGCACTGATCCAGCTGCCGGCGCCGAATGACACCAACCGCAACATCGTCGCCTTCTTCGAGGCGGACAAGCGCGGCGCGCCCGGCGAGATGCTCGCCTACGACTACGACATCCAGTTCGGCGACCGGCGCATCAGCGGGGCGCCGCTGGCGCGCAGCGTCAATACCTTCGTCGCCGACGGCCATCGGCTCGACGGCAATAACGAACCGGGCAGCTACCTGATCGCGGTCAACTTCAGCGGCGAGCAGTTGGCGCGCTTGCCGCGCGATGCCGCCGTGCTCGGCAATGTCACCGCGCTCGACGACGGGCGCGTGCTGCGTCAGTACGTCGAATACGTGCCGCCGTTGAAGGGGTGGCGCCTGACGATGGTGGTCAGGCCGGCCGACGGCAGGCCGCTGTCGCTGCGTGGCTATCTGTTCAAACGCGATGCCGAATCAAATCGCGAGCAAACGCTGTCGGAGACCTGGACCTACCGGCTGCCGGCCGACAACGACATCCTGCAGGTGGCGCCATGAACGGACGACCCGGCGCCGACATCGTGCTGACCCGGCTGATCGGCTATCTGCAACTGGCCGGTATCGCCGTCGACGACACGCTGCTGTTCGAGCTGGCCGACATCGTGCGACAGGGTTGCGAGTCCGGCCAGCGGGCGCTGTTCGACTGGAGTCTGGCGCAACTGAACGGCCGCCTCGTCGACACTACCCCGCCAGTCGCCGCACCGATGCCACCATTGCGGCGGGCATCGATCGGCTACGACACGCCGAGACATGACTCTTCACAACGCTCTGGCTCAGCGGCGATCACTCGGCGATGAACGTCTTCGATACCAGCGCCGACACCACATTGCGGCAGCGACAGCGCTGGCGCACCGCCGCGTTGCTGCGCCGCACCGTGCTGCTCGGCCTGATCGTCGCCCAGTGCGCGGTGGCGGCCTCGGTGATGCTCGCCGTGCTGCCCTATCACGGCGCCAATGCGATCGAGAAGGCACTGGTCGCGCTGTTCACGCTGCTGTTCGCCTGGATCTCGTTCGGCTTCTGGATCGGCGTCTACGGTTTCGTGCTGCGCCTGTTCGGCGGCGATCGGCACAGCCTGGCGCGGCGCTACCCGGACGATCGCATCGGCGACGTCGCCCTCGCTCGCACGGCTGTTCTGCTGCCGATCTATCACGAGCCGATCGAGCGCACGCTGAACGGCCTGCGCGCCATCCATGAATCGATCGCGGCAACCGGCCAGCTCGACCACTTCGATTTCTTCATCCTCTCCGACAGCCGCGACCCCGGGGTCTGGCTCGACGAGCAGGCGGCGTGGCACGCACTGGCCGGGCAGCTCGGCGCGCAGGGACGGCTGTTCTACCGGCGCCGCCTGCTGAACCAGAAATACAAGAGCGGCAACGTCGGCGATTTCCTGCGGCGCTGGGGGCGCGGCTACGACTACGCGCTGGTGCTCGATGCCGACAGCCTGATGAGCGGCGACACCATCGTGCGCATGGTGCGCATCATGCAGTGCGAGCCGCGCATCGCGATCCTGCAGAGCAGCCCGCAACTGGCCGGTGCGCAGTCGCTGTTCGCGCGCACGCAGCAGTTCGCCAATCAGCTGTTCGGGCCGATCTTCACCACCGGGCTGGCTGCCGTGCAGCTCGGCGAGGCGACGTTCTGGGGCCACAACGCCGTGCTGCGCTGCACGCCGTTCATGCGTCACTGCGGCCTGCGCAAACTCGACGGGCCGGGGTTGTTCAACGGCCCGATCGCCAGCCACGATTTCGTCGAGGCCGCGCTGCTCGGTCGCGCCGGCCATGAAGTGTGGCTGGAACCGGCGCTGGCCGACAGCTACGAGGAGTCGCCGCCGAGCCTCGTCGACGAACTGACGCGCGACAAGCGCTGGTCGAAAGGCAATCTGCAACATCTGTGGCTGCTGCTGCGGCCCGGACTGAAACTCGCGCACCGTTTCGCCTTTCTGAACGGCGTGATGTCGTATCTCGCCTCGCCGCTCTGGTTCCTGTTCCTCGCGCTGGCCACGGTCGAAACCGCGCAACTGGTGTTACAGCCGATCAACTACTTCCCCGAGGACTACAACCCGTTCCCGCTGTGGCCGGAGTGGCATCCGCAGTGGGCGATCGGCCTGTTCCTGGCGACGATGACGCTGCTGTTGCTGCCGAAGCTGCTGGCCGTCGTCGACGTGCTGCGCGAGCGCCGCGGCCGGCAGTTCGGCGGGCTGCGCAACCTGACGCTGTCGCTGCTGCTGGAGATCGCCATCTCGGCGCTGCTGGCGCCGATCCGGATGCTGGCGCACACGCGCTACGTCATCGAGGCGCTGTTCAACGTGCAACTGCGCTGGGCCGGCCAGAACCGCTCCGCCGAAACCGGCTGGGGCGAGGCGTTCGTCACGCAACTGCCGGCGGCACTGCTGGCGCTGGCGTGGGCGACGTTCGCCTGGCGGCTGTCGCCGGCCTTCTTCTACTGGTCGCTGCCGGTGGCCGGGCCGCTGATCCTGTCGGCGCCGACCTCGGTGCTGTTGAGTCGCACCGCTCTCGGCCACCGGATGTGGCAGCGCGGCCTGTTCGTGACGCCGCCGGAGCTGCGCTTCTCGCGCCTGCTGAATCGCGTGAAACGGGCACCGCCACTGCTGACCGGACACGGTCCGGCGCTGCAGCTGGCCGTGCTCGATCCGCGCCGCAACGCGATTCACATCGCCAACGCCCGCCGCTGCCGCGCCGGCATCCGCGCGGCAATGCTGCAATCGTGCGCGCAGCGCCTGATCGAAACCGGCCCCGACGCGCTGACCAGCCGCGAACTCAGCCTCGCGCTGCGCGACCGCGAAACGCTGCGCGAACTGCACCACCGGGCCTGGAACGCGCCGCCCGGCAGCTACTGGGGAAAGGCCATCGCCCGCTATCTGTACGAGCGCGCCAGCCGCGACGGCAATTCCGACCCGACGACGAACCGATGAGGATCGCCCACCCATGCACCACCATCACCGCCCCGCTCTCTGGCAGGCACTGCTGCTGACGGCAGCGATGATCGCGCTGCAGCCGGCATTCGCCACCACCTCGACCACCGGCGAAGCGCGCCACTTCGACTACGCCACGCTGAAGGGGCTGGCGCGCCACACGGCGGAGCAGCCCTATCGCAGCCACCAGAACGAACTGCCGCCATCGCTGCTCGATCTCGACTGGGACCAGTATCAGGAGATCCGCTTCGACCCGACGGCGGCGATCTGGCGCGGCGACGACACGCTGTTCCAGAGCCAGCTGTTCCACCTCGGCCTCTATTTCCGCCATCCGGTCAAGATCTTCGGAGTGGTCGGCGACCAGGCGCGCGAGATCGCCTACCGCCCCGGCCTGTTCGATTACGGAAAATCCGGCGTCGATGCGAAGAAGGTTCCGGCCGACAGCGGCTTCGCCGGCTTCCGGCTGCACTACTACACCGACTGGCAGCGCGACATCGTTTCGTTCCTCGGCGCCAGCTATTTCCGCGCCGTCGGCAGCGAGATGCAGTACGGTCTGTCGGCGCGCGGGCTGGCCGTCGACACGGCGCTGTCGCGCGACGAGGAATTTCCGGTCTTCACCCACTTCTGGCTGATCAGGCCGAAGCCGGGCGAACGGCAGATAACGGTGTTCGCGCTGCTCGACTCGCCGAGCATCGCCGGTGCCTACCGCTTCGTCATCACGCCGGGCGCGCTGCTGAAGATGTCGGTCGACGCCTCGCTCTATCCGCGCAAGGCGATCGAACGCCTCGGCATCGCGCCGCTGACCAGCATGTTCATGGTCGGCGAGAACGACCGCCGCACCGGCTACGACTGGCGTCCCGAGATTCACGACTCCGACGGCCTCGCGCTCGAAACCGGCAGCGGCCAGCGCATCTGGCGGCCGCTGACCAATCCGAAACGGCTGCGCTTCAACGCCTACGTCGACAACAATCCGAAAGGATTCGGACTGCTGCAGCGCGACCGCGATTTCGATCACTACCAGGACGACGGTGTCTTCTACGAACGCCGGCCGGGCCTGTGGATCGTGCCGCGCGGCGACTGGGGCAAGGGCTCGGTGCAACTGGTGGAGATCCCGACGCTGGACGAGACCTTCGACAACATCGTCGCGTTCTGGAACCCGGAAAAGCCGGTCGGGAAGGGGCAGGAGCTGCTCTACAGCTACGACCTCCACTGGGGCGGCAACGCGCAGCCGCGCAACGAGCTGGCGCGCGTCGTCGACACCTTCAACGGCCTCGGCGGTGTCGTCGGCAAGCGCCGTGCGTACTACAGCTCGCGCTTCGTCGTCGACTTCGCCGGCGAGGTGTTCTCGTCGCTGGAAAAGGATAACGCTGTCGAAGCCGTCATCACGCTGTCGTCGGGTC
>CAZEVP010000011.1:6233-67567 GCA_964515735.1 uncultured Verrucomicrobiaceae bacterium
TCGTCGCTGGAAAAGGATAACGCTGTCGAAGCCGTCATCACGCTGTCGTCGGGTCACACCGAAATCACATCGGCCAGACCGCTGCACAGCGTCGACGGCTACCGTGTCATGTTCGATGTCGTGCCGCCCGACGACAGCGAAAACCCGATCAACATCGAGCTCCACCTCAAGGCCGGAGATCGGGTCATCTCCGAAACCTGGATGTACCAGTGGACACCGCCACCGGCAACCGAGCGCGAGCTGTACAATGCCAGGCATCTGAAGTAGTGGCCGGCGTTCCGACACGGACAGCCCCGCTCCTCCCCGACTCCCGGGGATGGCGTTTCCGATGAAAAACGATGACGTGGCGAATCAGCCACAGACAGGACGTGATGGTACGGATACCTTGCCCTGCCGAAAAAATGAGAACCGCATGACCCTTGGATACCGCTGGCTTTACGACACAGTACGCAAGCGCTTTGAATCGGACGAGGCCATGGAGGCTTTCCTGCCCAAAGCGCTGACGCCTGACGAGTTAAAGCAGAAGAGCGATGATCGCTATCTTTCCGCCATGAGCCGGCGGGTATTTCAGGCCGGGGTCAAACACTCGGTGGTCGATGCCAGGTGGCCTGCCTTTGAAGAGACCTTCTGGGGCTTCGTACCCGAGAAAATGGTGTTGCTCAGTCCGGAACAGATCGACGTTTACATGAAGAATGACCGAATCATCCGCGATCGCACCAAACTGCAAACCATCCCCAGGAACGCCCGGTTCATTCTGGATATCCGGCAGGAGCAGGGCAGCAGTTTTGGCGAGTTCATCGCCAACTGGCCGAGTGCCGACATCATTGGCTTATGGCGTTTACTGGCCAAGCGTGGCGCTCGCCTGGGCGGGCGCTCTGCCGCCGGTTTTTTACGTCTGGTCGGGAAGGATACTTTTTTACTGACCAGCGATGTGATCGCACGCCTGACGGCCTCAGGCATCATTGGTCATGAGCCCACCAGCCAGCGCGATATGCAGATCGTGCAGGACACTTTCAATGAATTGCAGCAAAGCTCGGGAAGAACGCTTTGCCAGCTGTCGGCCATGCTGTCATTGAGTATCAACCCAAGGTTCTAGCGAGAAATTCCGGGATCAACCGACGCGACGGTTCTTATCGTCGATATCGCGCAGTGACAAGAGGAGACGGCAATGGACTTCGGACTGACCGGCAAGGTCGTGATCGTGACGGGTGCGACCGCCAACATCGGCCGCGCCATCGCTCTGGATTTCGCTGGCGAGGGCGCAAAGGTCGTCATCGTCGGGCGCGATGCCGAGGCCGGCGCCCGGGTGGTGAAACTCGCCAGCGAGAAAGGCGCGCAGGCCGCCGTGTTCGTCGCTGCCGATCTGCTCGATGTCACCTCCGCCGAGCGGATTCTGCGGGAGGCCGAGAAACTGGGACCGCTGCATGTGCTGGTCAACAACGTCGGCGGCAATGCCGGACTGGGGTTCTTCGCCGAATCCGATCCCGCCAGCTGGCAGGCGCACATCGATCTGAGCCTGATGACCATGCTGCGCATGACGCACGCTGTATTGCCGGGAATGATCGAACGCAAGGCCGGGCGCGTCATCAACATCGGCTCCACCGCCGGCCTGGTCGGCGACTACATCATGGCGATCTATTCCGCCGCCAAGGCCGCCGTTCATGGCTTCACGCGCGCGCTGGCCAAGGAGGTGGGCGAACACAACATCACGGTCAATTGTGTCGCGCCCTACGGCACCATGTCGGACGATCCCGCCGCATTCAGCACCGGCAGCCGGTTCCATCCCGAGCACGGCCATATGCTGAAGGCCGCCAGCCAGTTCTCGCCGGAGGTCAACGCCAGACGCCGCCGCACGGGACCGCTGCCGCGCCAGATCGCGAAGCCGGAAGAGGTCTCCGCCGCGGTGCTGTGGCTGGCGTCATCGCGCGCCGATTTCGTCACCGGTCAGGTGATCGCGGTCGACGGCGGTACGTTGCTCTGATTTTTCGCAGGCCAGCCCCGCAACGAACCGCGGGACAGGGAATGCAGTCGCGCCAACCAGAGGACACATGGAAATGGCCGGTGAAAAAATCCGCTTCGACGACGGAGCCACCTACGAACGCTACATGGGGAAATGGAGCCAGCTCGCGGGCGACGTTTTCCTCGACTGGCTCGCGCCGACACCAGGTCTGCAATGGCTCGACGTCGGCTGCGGCAATGGCGCCTTCACCGAGACGCTGATCGAGCGGTGCGCGCCGGCCTCGGTGGACGGGATAGACCCATCCGTCGAGCAGCTTTCCTATGCCCGCGCGCGACCCGCGCTGCGAGCCGCACGGTTTCATCGCGGAGACGCGATGTCGATGCCATTCCCCGACGACGCATTCGACGCGGCCGTGATGCCGCTGGTGATCTTCTTCGTGCCCACCCCGGCCAGAGGCGTTGCCGAAATGGTCCGGGTAGTGCGCCCGGGCGGCATCGTCGCGGCCTATGCGTGGGACATGGATGGCGGCGGATTCCCGTACCACGCGCTGCATACCGAAATGCGCGGACTCGGCATCACGGTTCCGACCGCGCCCAGTTCCGATGCGTCCCGAATCGACGCCATGCGGGATCTGTGGACCGATATCGGACTGGATGCCGTCGAAACGCGGCAGATCGTCGTGCAACGGAGGTTCGCCGATTTCGACGATTACTGGACGACCACGCTCGGAGCGCCGAGCGCCAAGCCGCTGCTCGCGACGATGGCGCCGGAGGAGCTCGCGCTCATCAAGGCGCGGCTGCGCGCAGGCCTGTCGACGGACGCCAGCGGCCGCATCGTCTGTAACGCCTGCGCCAATGCGGTGAAAGGCCGTGTTCCCGGCTGAACCGGCAGCGCATCACCCCGCCGCCGGATAGAACGGAAACAGCAGCGGCGTCACGATGATCATCGTCAGGTAGGCCAGAAACAGCAGCGGCAGCCCGGTCCTGACGAAGTCGATGAACTTGTAGCGGCCGGGCTCCACCACCAGCGACACCACCGGCGTCGCCACCGGTGTCGAGAACGACGACGACGCGGCGATCACCACCGCCACCGCGAACGGATAGGGCGACGCGCCGAGCGAGGTTGCGGCGTAGATCGCGATCGGCGACACCAGCACGGCCGCGGTGGTGTTCGACAGCACCAGCCCGATCGCCGCGGTCAGGAAGAACACCAGCGTCATCATCGCGTAGGGGCCGGAATCGCCGAACACGCTCATCAGCGCATCGACGACGACGCGGGTGCCACCGGTCTTGTCGAGTGCGCTGGCCAGCGGCAGCATGCCGGCAATCAACACCAGACTGCTCCAGTGGATCGAGCGGTAAGCATCCTCCATCGTCAGGCAGCGGGTGAAGATCGCCGCCAGCGACGCCAGCATCACTGCCGCCACCAGCGGAATCACGTCCAGCATCGTCAGCACGACCATCACGGCCAGAATCAGCAGCGCCGTCTTCTGGCGCCGGTACGACGGCACGGTGTCGGCGTGTTCGCGCGGAATCTCGGTGACGACGAAATCGTGCGAGCGCTGGTTCAGCTGCTGGATCTTCGCCCACGGCCCGACCACGAACAGGCTGTCGGCGGTGTTCAGGCTGACGTCCTCGAAATCGTCCAGCGCCTTGAAATTGCGCCGCATGCCGAGCACGTGCACACCGTAGTTGGAGCGAAATTCGCACTCGCGCAGCGACCTGCCAAGCAGCTGCGATTCGGGATGGATCAGAACCACGGCGCCGCTGATGTCCCACAACCAGCGCTGCTGGTCGCTCATGCGCGGCGCCTCGGCGGTCAGCGACTTGTCACGCGCCAGCCGCTCGATGCTGGCCGGCAGGCCGACCACCAGCAGCGTGGTGCCGACCGCCAGTTCGGTGCTCGCCATCGGCGCCACGATGCGCTTGACGCCCCGCCCCCTGCGCCGCAGCACGCCGACGATGCGGACCTTGTAGTTGGTTTCGAGCTGCGCGTCGGCGATCGACAGCCCCGCCAGCCCCGAACCCGCCTCGATGCGCAGCTTCATGTAGCCGCTGCCGGGGCTGTGCTCGTGCCAGAGTTCCATCATCGTGCGGCCGCGCTTGCGCTCGGACTGCTGCCCCTGCCTGTCGCCGAGCAGGTGCCGGCCGAGCAGCAGCACGTAGAGAATGGCGACCACCAGCACCGCCAGCCCCACCGGCGAGAAGCTGAAGAAGCCGAAGCCGTCGAAACCGGCACTGCGCAACGCCTCGTGCACGACGATGTTCGGCGTCGTCGCGATCAGCGTCAGCATCCCGGAGATCAGCGAGGCGTACGAGAGCGGTATCAGCATCCGCGAAGCGTTGAGCCGGGTCTCGGCGGCGATGCGCAGCACCACCGGAATGAACAGCGCGACCACGGCGGTCGAACTCATCACCGAACCGAGCAGCCCGGCGCCGCCCATGACCAGTACCAGCAGCCGCGCCTCGCTCTGCCCGCCGCGCTTCAGCACCCAGTCGCCGACCATGCGGGCGACGCCGGTGCGCGACAGCATCTCGCCGAGCACCAGCAGCCCGGCCACCAGCGCCACCACCGGGCTGCCGAAGCCGGCCAGCGCCTCGTTGACGGTCAGCACACCACCCAGAATCAGCGCCAGCACCACCAGCAGCGAAACGACATCGAAGCGCACCCGGTTGGTCGCCATCAACGCCCCGGCGACGCCGATCAGCGCAAATACAAAAACCGTTTCACCGGTCATCTGTCTCGGTTCCTTGCAACAAACAAAAGGACGCGACTCGACGCGAGCTGCATCGAAATATAGAAGAGAGGGGAAAATCGGCCGGCATGATACCGCAGACACCACCCTGCTTCCACGATGTTCCGCTTGAAAATCAACGGCTTCAGGATTCTTCCAGCATTGCGAGCACGGATCGTGGCGACGGCATCGGCCTGAATGGATCGGACGGAGCCAGCGCGCGGCCACGGCCGGCGATGACGAAAAGGCGGCGACGTAGCACCAAAGCGACGGCCGGGAATCGACAACCACCGGGGGTTTACCGTCGCCCGGTTCTGCGATTCCATACCCGCTTCCCTGCGGTGCACGCCACCGACGATAAGATCAGGCCCAGCGGGCCAGCAGTGAGGAGAACCGCGTGAAGGTCCAGCCCGCCGCATTTCTGCGCACGACCCTGCCACTCGGCATCGACCAGATCGATGCGCTCGACAGCGGTCGCTACCACTCGATCTGGCTGCCGGACCACATGGTCAGCTTCTGGCCCGACTCGATCTGGACGCCGGAATTCACCGACCTCGCCACCGCGTCGCCGTCGCCGCACCGCCATCTCGACGCGATGGCGGTGGCCGGCGCCGCCGCCGTGCTGACGAAGAACGTGCCGATCGCCACCAGCGTCGTCGACACCGTGCGCCGCCACCCTGCGATGCTGGCGCAGAGCGCACTGACGCTGGACCACCTGTCGAAGGGCCGCTTCATCCTCGGCCTCGGCAGCGGCGAGACCGAGAACACCGTGCCGTACGGCTTCGATTTCTCGAAACCGGTCAGCCGTTTCGAGGAGGCGCTGAAGGTCATCAGACTGCTGTGGCAGAGCGAAGGCCCGGTCGATTTCGACGGCCAGTTCTTCCGCCTGCACCACGCGCGGATGGACACCGAGCTGTACGGCGGCCGCTGCCCGCCGATCTGGATCGGCGCCAGCGGGCCGCGGATGCTGGAGATCACCGGCCGCCACGCCGACGGCTGGTGGCCGGCCGGCGCCTGGACGCCGGAGGATTTCGCCGCGAAGTTGAAGGTGGTGCGCGATTCGGCCGAGCGTGCCGGCCGCGACCCGATGGCGATCGTGCCGGCGTTCATCCTGATCTCGCTGATCGGCAGCGACGACGAACTCGACGAGATCCTGCAGGCGCCGCTGGTCAAGGCGATCCTGCTGCAGGTGCCGGCCGCCGAGCTGAAGAAGTTCGGCCACGACCACCCGATGGGCGAGCACTGGCGCGGTTATCAGGACATCGACCCCGGCGTGCTGACGCGCGAACGCATCCTCGAATTCCTCGACCGGGTCGACCCGCGCGCAATTCTCGATCTGGTGCCGCACGGTTCGCCGAAGCAGGTGGCGAAGATCGTCAAGGGCTACTGCGACGCCGGCCTGCGCGTGCCGAAGATTCTCGACTACGGCGGCATGGCCGGTCTCAAATATGGCGCCGTCTCCGCGCAAAAAGTGCGCGAGGCCGAGGACGAACTGCTGAAACTGGTCGGGGGGAGCTGATCATGGGCGACATCCTTGATGCCGGGGTGCTGCTCGCCACCGCCGAAGCGGAAACCGGCTTCAGCGATTGGGGCGACGACACCTTTCGCGACCGCTTCGAGCTGGCGGTGAAACTGATACACAGCGCCAACATGAATGCCGAAGGTCGGCGCATCGCCGCCGCCAACATCCACTGGCTGCTGACCGACCGGCTGCGTTTCTTCAACGACCACGTCAGATACGGACTCGACAACGAAGTCATCGAGCGGCCGCTGTTCGTCACCGGCGAACCGCGCTCGGGCACGACGCTGCTGCATGTGCTGCTGTCGGTCGATCCGAACGCGCGCGCGCTGCGTTTCTGGGAAGTGATGCATCCGTCGCCGCCGCCCGGCCTCGCCGCTGACGATGATCCGCGCCGCGCGCAGGCCGATGCCGAATGGCGCGAAATCAACGCGCGCCTGCCCAACTGGCTGCACAGTCACCCCTACAACGACATGCTCGGCGACGGACTGCCGGAAGACGAGCGAACCTGGGGTTTCGATTTCCGCGCGCTGACCCCGACCGCCTGGTGGCGCGTGCCGATGGGCATGGTGGTCGGCGGTCTCAAGGTCGACCCGCCGGCGCAATATCGCATTCACAAGATGATGCTGCAGGCGATCCAGCACGGGCGACCGAAAAAGTACTGGGTGCTGAAAGGGTTCCACGCGACGCGTTTCCCCGCCTTCTTCGACTGTTACCCCGACGCGCGCGTGCTCTACATCCATCGCGACCCGGTGCAGAGCATCGCATCGCGCATCAAGATGGCCGCCGACCTGACCGAGGGGCTGACCGGTTCCGTCGACATGGCGCAACAGTCGAAACTTCACACCGCGCTCGGCCGCGCCGGCTTCCACGCCATTCTCGACAACCCGATGATCGACGACCCGCGCATCCACCACGTCCGCTACCAGGATTTCATGGCCGATCAGGTCGGCACGATCCGAAAGTTCTACGAATTCGCCGGTTATCCGTGGACGACGGAAGCCGAAACGGCGATGCGCGACTATCTCGCCAACAACAAGGGCGACCGCCACGGCAAGTTCCACTACTCGACCGATCTGATCGACGGCGACATCGACGCACTGCACGCCGAGTTCGCACCCTACCGCGAGCGTTTCGGCATCGACATCGAGAAGCGCAGATAGCGTGGCCGCCCTAGTGATGCACGAGCGCCTGTCGGTTCACCAGATCTGTTTCGCCAATCTGGCGCTGGCCGACTATGTGCGGCAGTGCCAGGCGCTCGGCGCGCGCCGGGTCGGTTTCATCAGCCCGGCGCTGCTGGCGCCGAACGGCCTCGACGAGGCGCGCGCCGCGCTGACCGGCAGCGGCCTGCAGGTGCAGACCGTCGCGCATCTGTTCAGGGCGGGGCATCTCTCCGTCGACCGCGGCGAATGGCGTGAATCGCGCGATGCCCTGAATCGTCTGATCGACATCACCGCCGAACTGGGCGGCCGCTCGATCTACATGCTGACCGGCGGCCACGGTGGACTCGACTGGGAGGACGCGGCGGCGGTTTTCTGCGAAGCGATCGCGCCGTGCGTCGAACACGCGCGACAGGCCGGCATCGGACTGGCGATCGAAAACGCCTCGTCGCTGTATGCCGAGCTGCATATCGCCCACTCGCTTGCCGATACGATCGCGCTGGCCGAGATGGCCGATATCGGTGTCTGCATCGAACTCTTTTTCTGCTGGGCCGAAGCGGGATTGCCGCAGCTGTTCGAACGCGCGCTGCCGCGCTGTCAGATGGTGCAGCTCTCCGACTACGTCTGCGGCGACCGCTCGCTGCCGGCACGCGCGGTGCCGGGCGACGGCGCCGTTCCGCTCGAACGCATCGTCGGAATGCTGCTCGCGGCCGGCTACGACGGCGCCTTCGATCTCGAACTGCTCGGCCCGCGCATCGACGCCGAGGGCGCGGCCGCTGCCGTCGCGCGCGCGGCGGCGAATGTCGGCGCGATGTTGCGGCGTATTTCTCCCCTCTCCCTGAAGGGAGAGGGAACCTGATCAGAGGTTTTGAGGAGTTACAGCGATGGCTTTCGGTGATTGTCCCGACGACGCGGCACTGCGCGACGCCTGGAACCACTTCTGCGACCAGCTGCGCGACGCCGGCAACAAGGCGTTCAAGGATCACAACCCGGCCAATGCGCTGCAGCGCGCCGATGCCTTTCGCTTTCTGACGCAGAACCTCGGGCAGGCGTTCGACCTCGCGCTTGAAACGAAAGATACGGGCTACCCGCTGCTGCACGCCTTCTGCACACCGACCCGCAAGCTCGGCGGCGACGCTGCCGACTTCACCTACCGGCAAGCATGGATCGACGGCCAGCATCTCTACAGGATCAGCGGTAACACCGGCAGCGCGCGTTTCTTCAACATCACCGTGCAGGGACCGCGCCCGGCGATACAACCCGGCACCGGCTGGCCGAGCCTGCACGAACCGTTCGGCGACATTCCGGAAGCCAATCTGTTCAAGCACCAGCTCGCGACCGATGCCGACGGCAATTTCGAACTTTTCATCGGTGGCGACAGCCGCGACGGCAACTGGCTGCCGACCACGCCGGGCTCGCGCAAACTCTTCATCCGGCAAGGTTTCGACAGTTGGGACGAGACACCGGCGCAACTCTCAATCGAGCGTGTCGGTATCGATTCGCCGCGCCCGCTGCCGACACCCGAAACGATGATCGAGGCGATGCAGTGGGCCGGCGATTTCCTGACCGGCATGATGCGCGACTGGCCCGACCACCCCTATCAGTACAGCGGCGGCATCGTCGATCCGGACTGCCTCAACCGGTTTCCACCGGATCGCAACGCCAACAGCGCCGACGACGCCAAACGCGGCCGCCTCGCCGCGCACCTGTGCTGGGCGCTGGCCGACGACGAGGCGCTGATCGTCGAATTCGACAATCACGACGGCTTCTGGATGGTGTCGCTCGGCGGCGCCTTCATGAACAGCATGGATTATCTGTACCGGCCGATCAGCTACACGCCGGCGCGCACGCGGGTCGACAGCGACGACGTGGTGCGGCTCGTACTCTGTCGCGACGACCCCGGCTACCACAACTGGCTCGACACGCAGGGCTTCGCCGCCGGCAACCTGACCTATCGCAACCTGATGAGCACGGCGACGACGCAGTTCCGCACGCAGCTGGTCAAGCGTGACCAGCTCGCCTCAGTGCTGCCGGCCGACAGTGCGAAGAGCAACCCCGACGACAGAGCGGCGCAACTGCATGCGCGCTTCGACAGCATCCGCCGCCGGTACGGGCTGTAACCGCAGGCATGAGCGCGCGCCGAAGCCATAGGTATTCCGCCTGATCGGTAATCACCGTGAATTAATGAGATCATGGCCGGATGAAAAATTTCACCGACCTGAATCTTCAAGAACCGCTCCAGCGCGCGCTGGCCGACATGGGTTACACCGACACGACACCGGTGCAGGCCGAAAGCCTGCCGGCGATTCTGGCCGGGCGCGATGTGGTGGCGCAGGCCCGCACCGGCAGCGGCAAGACGGCCGCGTTCGCGCTCGGTTTGCTGTCGGTGCTGGAACCGACGCGAGCGCAACTGCAGGGGCTGGTGCTGTGCCCCACCCGCGAACTGGCCGATCAGGTCAGCCGCGAGATTCGTCGCCTGGCCTGTTTCATTCCCAACGTGAAAGTGCTGACGCTGTGCGGTGGCGTGCCGCTGCGTCCGCACCTGGCATCGCTGGCGCATGAGCCTCACATCGTCGTCGGCACGCCCGGCCGGCTGCTGGAGCTGATCGAGCGCGAGGCATTGCCGCTGCAGTCGATCAAGGTGCTCGCACTGGACGAAGCCGATCGCATGCTCGACATGGGATTTGCCGACGCGATCGCCAGCATCGTCAGCCAGCTGCCTCCACAGCGACAGACGCTGCTGTTCTCGGCGACCATGCCGCCTCCGATACGCGAGATCAGCCGTCGGCTGCAACATGATCCGCTCGACATCACCGTCGCCAGCGAGCCGCAGGAAGCGCTGATCGAGCAGCTGTTCTTCGAGGTCGACCCCGCGCAGAAACTGACGGCCCTGGCTTCACTGCTGCATCGATATCGCCCGGAGTCGGCCGTGGTGTTCTGCAATACCCGGCAGGCGGTGCGCAGCGCCGCCGACGATCTCGCCGCGCGGAAGTTTTCGGTGCTGGCGCTGCACGGCGAGATGGATCAGCGCGAGCGCGAGGAGATGCTGGTGCGCTTTGCCAATCGCAGCTGCACCGTGCTGGTCGCCTCCGACGTGGCGGCGCGCGGCCTCGATATCGCCGAGCTGCCGATGGTGATCAATTTCGATCTGGCCAACGATGCCGACACCCATCTGCACCGCATCGGCCGCACCGGGCGCGCGGGCCGGCCGGGTACGGCTCTGAACCTGTGTGCACCGCACGACGCGCCGCGCGCCAGCCTGATCGAAGAGCGGCTCGGCGAAACATTGCGTTGGGGCGAGCTGCCGCCATCGCCGCACACAGAGACGCTGCTGCCGCCCTTCGTCACGCTGGCGATCGACGGCGGACGCCAGGACAAGCTGCGCCCCGGCGACCTGATGGGGGCATTGACCGGCGATGCGGGGTTGCCGGCAACGGCCGTCGGCAAGATCGACCTGTTCCCGACCCGGGCCTATGTCGCCATCGCGCGCGAATGGCACCAGCGGGCACTGCAACGGTTGAAGGCCGGCAAGATCAAGGGCCGCAGCTTTCGCGTTCGCCAGCTGGGGAGCGCATGATGCCGTTCGACCAGCTCGGCCTGTCGACACCGCTCCTGCGCATCGTCGGCGAACTCGATTACGCGAATCCGACACCGGTACAGCAGGCTGCCATTCCCGCCATCCTGCAGGGCCGCGACGTGCGCGCCTGCGCGCAGACCGGCTCCGGCAAGACCGCCGCGTTCGCGCTGCCCCTGCTGCAACGGCTGGCGGCAGGCCAGCACCGCACGCCGCGCCCGCTGCGCGTACTGGTGCTGGTGCCGACGCGCGAACTCGCCGCCCAGATCGGCGAGGCAATGCGCACCTATGCGACGCACCTGCAACCACCGCCGAAGACGGTCACCGTCTTTGGCGGCGTTTCGATCAACCCACAGATGATGGCGCTGCGCGGCGGCGCCGATATCGTCATCGCCACACCCGGCCGGCTGCTGGATCTGGTCGCGCACAATGCGCTGCGACTCGATGAGGTGGACAGCCTGGTGCTGGACGAAGCGGATCGCCTGTTCGATCTCGGCTTTGCCGACGAACTCGCGCAGATCGCGCAACTGCTGCCGCCGCGCCGGCAGAATCTGCTGTTCTCCGCGACCTTCCCGGAAGCCGTGACGCATCTGGCCACAGCGATGCTGCGCGATCCGCTGCTGATCGATGTCGCCGCCACGCCGGCAACGGTGCCGCTCATCCAGCAGCGCGCCATCGCCGTCGATCCCGGGCGCCGCACTCAATTGCTGCGCCACCTGATCGGGCAGCACGGCTGGCGCCAGACGCTGGTTTTCGTCGCCACACGTCATGCCGCAAAACATGTGGCGGAGAAACTGCGCCGCGCCGGCATCGACACCGCCGCGCTGCACGGCGATCTCAGCCAGTTCGAGCGCAGCTGGGCGCTGAAGGATTTCAAGGCCGGCCGCTTTCCGGTGCTGATCGCCACCGACGTCGCCGCGCGCGGCATCGACATAGCCGAGCTGCCCGCCGTGGTGAACTATGACCTGCCGCGCTCGACCACCGACTATCTGCACCGGATCGGGCGCACCGGGCGCGCAGGCGAAACGGGTGTCGCCATCAGCTTCGTCAGCGCGGCGACGGAAGCACACTTTCGCCTGATCGAAAAGCGGCATGCCGTGAAGCTGCCGCGCGAAGTGGTGACGGGATTCGAACCCGGCGCAACCGACGTCGTCGATACCGCCCCGCGCAGCGGCGGCATCAAGGGCAGACGCAAGAGCAAGAAGGACAGATTGCGCGAGGCGGCAGCGGCCGAGACCGACCGTCGCTGAAAGACGTCACTCCGACAGCGGCGCTTGCTTGCCGGCCGGCATCCTGACCGATTTCAGCAGCAGCGCGACCGGCGCGATGCAGAGAATCAGCAGCGCCATCGCGTGGAAGTTGTCGACGTAGGCGATCATCAATGCCTGTCGGCTGATCTCGTTGTCGATCATCCGCACCATCGCCATACCGAAGTCGCCGAAACGGTCGCCCAGCGATGCCGGGTCGATGGCCGGCAGGCTGTACGAGGTGACGTGCGCCGCCAGATCGGCATGGCTGACCTGCGTGTTGCGCGCCAGCATCGTGACGATGGCGGAGATGCCGAAACTGCCGCCGAGATTGCGCATCAGGTTCAGCAGGCTGGAGCCGTCGGGCCGGTACTGCGGCGACAGCGTCGCGAACGCGGCCATGTTCATCGGCATGAACACCAGCCCGAGCCCGAGACCCTGCACGAAACCGCTGACCACGATCGGCCAGCGATCCATGTCGAGCGACCAGCCCGACATGCTCCACATCGCGATGGCGACGACGACGTAGCCGACGGTGACCGTGTAGCGCGTCTCCACCCGGCCCATCAGCCAGTTCGCGATCGTCATCGTCACCAGCACACCGACGCCGCGCGGCGCCAGCAGGATGCCGGTGTCGATCGCGCTGTAGCCGTAGACCTCCTGGTACATCGTCGGCAGCACCGCGGCGATGGCAATGTTGGCGACGCCGAGCAGGAACATGAAAAAGGCCGCGAACAGGAAGTTGGTATCCCGGATCAGTCCGTTCGGGAACAGCGGATTTTTCGTGTTCAGCGTGTGGATCAGGAACACCCAGAACGCGCCGAGCGCGACCAGCAGCTCGATGATGATCTCCCACGAGTTGAACCAGTCCTTGTGCTGGCCGCGATCGAGCATCAGCTGCAGCGCGACGAGACCGGCGGCGAGCGCGGCGAAGCCGAACAGGTCGAGCCGGCGCGACGCGATCGGCCGCGACGGCAGCAGCCAGGCCAGGATCAGCAGCGTCGGAATGCCGATCGGCAGGTTGATGTAGAACACCCAGCGCCAGTTCAGCGTGTCGGTCAGGAAGCCGCCGATGATCGGCCCGGTGATCGGCGCGATCATCACCACCATGCCCCACAGCGACATCGCCGCCGGCTGTTTGCTCGGCGGATTGATGTCGAACATGATCGTCTGCGACATCGGCCCGATGAACGCCGCGCAGATACCCTGCAGCGCGCGGAACAGCACCATCTCGGTCAGCGATGTCGCCGCGCCGCACAGCATCGACGCCAGCAGGAAGCCGGCGACGGCACCGAGAAACAGCCGGCGCGAGCCGATGCGGTCGGAGAGCCAGCCGACCACCGGCATCACCATGACGCCGGCGATGATGTAGCTGGTCAGCACCCAGCTGATGGTGTCGAGCGACGCGCCGAGGCTCGACTGCATGTGCGGCAGCGCGACGTTGGCGATGGTGACGTCGAGGAACTGGATGATGGAGACGCCCATCACCGCCAGCATCAGCAGGCCGCGGTGGCGCGTCTCCAGCGCGGCGCGATCGTCGGCCGCGCCGTTGCCGGCACTCACGCCGTCAGTGGCGCCCATGTTGTTCCTGCCGGGTGTCGACGCGGACATGGACGGAGAGTCCGGCGATCAGCGGGCGGTTCGGCGTGTCGTCGATGGCGATGCGCACCGGCACGCGCTGCGTCACCTTGACCCAGTTGCCGCTGGCGTTCTGCGCCGGCAGGATCGAGAACTCCGAGCCGGTGCCGGCGCCGATGCTCTCGACGTGGCCGCTCAGCTTCATGTCGGGATAGGTGTCGACGGCGATCGCCGCCGGCTGCCCGATCGACATGGTGCCGAGATCGGTCTCCTTGAAATTGGCCTCGACCCAGCTGGTGTCGGCGCGAACGATGCTGACCGCCGGCAGCCCCTGCACCATCAGCTGCCCGACCTGCAGCCGCTGCGACTGGCTGACGATGCCGTCGACCGGCGCGCGCACCTCGGTGCGCGACAGATCGAGCAGCGCCTTCTCCTTCTGCACGCGCGCCGCCAGCACCGCCGGGTTGACGTCGGCGCCGAGATGCCCGGTGGAGAGCGCGGCCCTGGCCTTGGCGGCATCGGCACGCGCGGTGGCCAGACGTGCACGCGCCTCCGACAGCGCGTGCTCCGCCGCCTGCAGCTGCGCGGTGGTCGTCACGCCGCGCTTCACCAGCGCGAGATGGCGCTGATACTCCTTTTCGAAGAAGGCGACGCTTTCCTGCGCGCTGACGATATCGACGTCGGAGGTGTCGTAGGTGGTCTGCAGCGTATCGAGCCGCGCCTCGGCATTGGCGATCGCCGCCTCGGCCTCGTCGACGGCGAGTCGGAACGGTTCGGGATCGATGCGAAACAGCAGGTCGCCGGCCTTCACGCGCTGATTCTCGCGCACCGCCACCTCGACGATGCGGCCGCCGACCTCGGCGCTGACCGATACCTTGTCCTGGTGGATGTAGGCGTTGTCGGTGGCGACGTAACCGGCGCTGGCGACGTAGTAGACGGCACAGCCGGCGGCCAGCATCAGCGGGG
This sequence comes from uncultured Verrucomicrobiaceae bacterium, assembly GCA_964515735.1. Lineage (GTDB taxonomy): Bacteria > Pseudomonadota > Gammaproteobacteria > Pseudomonadales > CAMLJR01 > CAMLJR01. The sequence goes on from CAZEVP010000011.1 coordinate 20,972, forward strand.
CGGCCAGCATCAGCGCGACGTGGCGATAGGATCGGGGCACGGTGTTCGATCTCCGGTGAATGCGATGCGGCGGTGCGCCGCCGGTTCTCAGCCCGGTGCCGGTTTCGCTTCGCCGCCCCGCCGCGACAGGTTCTGGCGGATGCGATCCAGCGACCGGCTCAGCGCGTCCCGCTCCGCCGCCGACAGACCGTCGAGCGCCTCTTCCATCAACCGTTCGCCGAGTGGCTGCAGTTTCTTCAGCAGCGCCTTCGACTTCGGCGTCAGGAACAGGCGCCAGGCGCGGCGGTCGGCCGGGTCGCGACGGCGCTCGACCAGCTCGGCCTCCTGCAGCCGGTCGACCATGCGGCACAGCGTGATCGGCTCAACCACCAGCAGCTCGGCGAGGCCGCCCTGGTTGATGCCCTCATGCCGGCGCAGCACGGTCAGCACCTGCCACTGCGGCCGGGTCACGCCGATGCTGCGCACCCGTTCGTCGAACGTGCGCCGTATCAGCCGCGAGATCTCGGCCAGCATCGAGCCGATGTTTTCCGAGCCACGGTTTTCCGAACCAGCTTTCTCTTCCATGAGCACGACGATAGTAATCATGCTTATTATCGTCAAGCCTGATATCTGTCCGTGACGACGAACACCGCCAAACCGGCGGTCGGTCGACGCAGGAAGAAAGCGATCGGGGAAAACGTAAAACGGGGCGCTGACGGAGGGAGCTGCGGTACGAAGAAACAGACCGGCGGGCCATTGCGACCCGCCGTCGATGCGATGGCGTCAGGCCGCCGGCAGGTCGGCCGGCGCGCGCGTGATGCGCATGTACGGGCGGAACCGGGCGTGCTTCGGCTCCTCGTCGCGCTGCAGCTCCACCGCCATCGCGACGTGGCCGAAGCCGAGCACCAGTTTCATCAACCGCTGCTCGCCGTCGTCGTGCTGGCTCAGCGGTTTCGCATCGAGATATTCCAATGCCTTCGGTATCAGCGGCAGCGCGGCGTCGTAGAACGCGGCGCGCCCGGCCTCGTCGCTGATGTCGCGGCAGTGGGCACGGGCAGCGGCCGTATCGGCGGCCCAGAACGCGACGAACGGTTGCAGCGCCTCGAAACCCGCCGGCAGTGATGTCTGAATGCTCATGCCGCACCTCCGGCGATTTCCTGTTTGTAGGCCTGCACGCGCTGGTCGACGTGATACATCAGGTGACGCAGCAGCACCTCGTTCTTCTGGAAGTGGACGTACTCCAGCGCACCGCTGTTGAGGCCGCGCTGACCGGCCTCGATGACGGCGCGATCCTCGGAGTGAACGTCGCGCGCCATCGCCATCGAGAACTCGCGTCCGAAACGCTCGCTGGCGCTGCCGTCGTCGCCGACCCAGTAGATGCGGATGACACCGCGCGATTTGCGCGCGCTGATCGGCATCACCACGTGCGAGAAGTGCTGCGTCGGCGTGCCGATCAGGAAGAAGTTCGGGAACAGCGCGTAGTACTCGCGGCCGTGCGGGCTGCTCATCAGCCCCTTCTGCATCAGCGTCGGCACCAGCTTGCCGAATGCCAGCATCTGCGTCGGACTCAACTTCGGTGCCGGGTTGGTCCAGATTGTCTGCGTGCGGTTCTCGCCGTGGAAGCCGTAACGCACCGGGTAGCCGAACGGGTTGTCCGGCCCGACCGCTCCGCCACCGCCGGAACGCGGGTGGATGAAGCGCAGATGGTAGTTCTCCTGGAAGTTGTCGTAGGTCAGCTTCCAGTTGCCGTCGATCTCGTAGACGTACTCGGAAAAGGTCGTGGCCTTCGCCACCGGCAGCGTCTCCATCTGCTCGGCGAGCGGGCCGAGGTAGTCGCGCAGGCTCTGTGTCGGCGCCTTGTCGAAATTGACGAACATCAGCCCGGCGCAGATTTCGAGCGTGACCTCGGGCAGGTTGCACTTCGCCTTGTCGACGTAGAAGTTCTCGAAATCGGGCGCCCCGCGCAGTTCGCCGTTATTGGCGAAGGTCCAGCCGTGGTAGGGGCAGGTGAACGAAGCGCGCGTACCGCTGCGCTCGGTCGTCAGCTGCGTGCCGCGGTGGGTACAGACGTTGTGGAAGGCACGGATGGCGCCGTCCTTGCCACGCGTGATCAGCAACGAGGCGTTCAGCACCTCGACGTCGCGGGTGATGAAGCTGCCCGGCGCCGGCAGTTCGCAGACGTGGCCGATCTGGATCCAGCAGCGCCGAAACACCGCCTCGCGCTCCAGTTCGAAATAGTCGTCGCGGTAGTACGGTCCCGCCGGTACCGGCCCCGTTCCCAGGTAGGCCGCCTCGTCGACGGACGGTGCTTCGTAGGGCTTCTGTTGAACGCTCATCGGGTCTCTCCCCTCTCGTCATCGGCAGGGTCCACCACTGCGTGGCAGCCGGCCACGGAACCGGCCCGACCATTTATACGACACATATGTCGTATTTTCAACACATGTGTTGCATAAAAAGGTCATCGTATAAACAATGTCAGTCATAAGCCGCTCGTTCCAACGAGCAATCTGGACGCCCCGGGGACGGCTGGTTACCGTGCCGCCCTGGCTTCACTGGACAGTCATGGATATGGGCAAACCGACCACCGAACGCCTCGCACCGCGGCGCAACAGGGGTTTCGAGGAAACGCATCAGGCGATGATCGAGACCGCCGTGCACCTGATCTCGGAAAAGGGGATCGACTCGCTGTCGATCGCGGCGATCGCGCGCGAGATGAACATCAACCGCACCACGGTCTACTACCACTTCGACAGCCGCGAAAGCCTGCTGGCGGCGGTCAGGCAGTGGTCGGCCGAGCAGTTGACGCGAGGGCTGTCGCCGGCCGTTCCGCAGCAGGAGCGGATGGATTTCATCACCCGCTTCGTGCTGGAGAACCCGCAGCTGATCAAGTTGTGGATCGACGATTTCATCGCGGTCGGCGACATCCGCGACCGCTACCCGTTCTGGGACGCGCTGGTGCAGGGAATGGCCGACCACTTCGCTACCACCCCGCCCTACGAAAAGATCGACGCCGAGGTCTACTGCGTGAACATGCTGACCAGCGCCATCATCGGTCCGCGCGTGTTCAGGAACAGCATCGCCCCCGATGCCGACATCGACACCATCGTCGAACGTTTCCGGCTGGAGCATCAGCGGCTGTTGCGGCAGGGCGCGCTGCTGAAATGAGCAGCACGCCCTTGTTGATGATCATCGGCGCTGTCGGTGGCGACGCGGACGGTGAAGTGATAGCGTTGCCAGCCTCGCCGGCAGGCTCCACGGGCTGATCGATCGGCAACCACCCGTTTCACCCACCATTCAACCAACCACCCCCAACCGGAGGATTACCCATGACCCAGGTCACTCTTGGCGGCGCCCCGCACGATGTCGACGGCAACCTGCCGCAGCCCGGCCAACAGGCTCCCGATTTCTCGCTGGTCGGTGCCGATCTGGCCGACTACACGCTGGCCAGCTTCGCCGGCAAGCGCAAGATCCTGAACATCTTCCCGAGCATCGACACCGGCACCTGTGCCACCTCCGTGCGCAAGTTCAACGAGAAGGCGGCCGGCCTGTCGAACGCCGTCGTGCTCTGCATCTCGGCCGACCTGCCATTCGCGCAGAAGCGCTTCTGCGGCGCTGAAGGCATCAGCAACGTCGTCTCGCTGTCGACGATGCGCGGTGCCGAATTCAAGAAGAACTACGGTGTGGCGCTGACCTCGGGCAAGCTGGCCGGTGTCGCCGCGCGCGCCGTCGTCGTTCTCGACGAGAACGACAAGGTGCTGCACAGCGAGCTGGTATCGGAGATCGCCAACGAGCCGAACTATGACACGGCGCTGGCGGCGTTGAAGTAAGAAAGCCGCAGAACTCGCAATGTAGTAAAGGAATGGCGCCGTCGGCGACGGCGCCCATTCATCGTCAGCCAAGGGAATCGCTGATGCCGACCATCCTCAGGGACGGAGCCTATCGCTTTTACTGGTACAGCCACGAACCCGGTGAACCACCCCACGTACATGTCGACCGGGGCGCGCTATCGGCGAAATTCTGGCTACAACCCGTCTCACTGGCCCGCAACGCGGGCTTTCCAACCCATGAGCTGCGACGTATACAATCGCTCGTCGAATCTAATCGGACGATGTTTCTGGAGAGCTGGAATGAGTACTTTGGCAATCCACGCTGACGAACGCGTTGCCAGCATCGAATTCTCCGAAAACTATCTGGTGGTTGGTCTGATGGATGGTCGCCGGATTTCGGTTCCTGTCGGCTGGTATCCGCGTCTGGCAAATGCATCGGACGACGCGCGCGCCAACTGGGAAATCTGCGGTGGCGGCTACGGCATTCACTGGCCGGAGCTGGATGAGGATCTCAGTACCGAAGGGCTGCTGCGCGGTGCGCCCGCCCCCGGTGCAACGCGGCGCTGATGCCGCGTATCAGCGCCCCGCCCCCAGCATTCCCCTGTCGACGATGAAGTCAATGATCGCCTGAAGCCCCTCCCCGCTCTTCAGGTTGCTGAACACGAACGGCCGTTCGCCGCGCTGTTTCTTCGCATCGCGATCCATCACATCCAGCGACGCACCGACCAGCGGTGCGAGGTCGGTCTTGTTGATGATCAGCAGGTCGGAGCGGGTGATGCCGGGGCCGCCCTTGCGCGGAATCTTGTCGCCGGCCGAGACGTCGATGACGTAGAGCGTCAGGTCGGAGAGCTCCGGCGAAAAAGTCGCCGCGAGGTTGTCGCCGCCGCTCTCGACCAAGATCAGTTCGAGGCCGGGGTGGCGCGCCATCAGTTCGTCGCAGGCGGCAAGGTTCATCGACGCATCCTCGCGAATCGCCGTGTGCGGGCAGCCGCCGGTTTCGACGCCGATGATGCGATCGGCCGACAGCGCTTCGTGCCGGGTCAGGAATTCGGCATCTTCCCTGGTGTAGATGTCATTGGTGACGGCGGCGATGTTGTAGCGATCGCGCAGTGCCTGACAGAGCGCCTTCATCAGCGCGGTCTTGCCGGAACCGACCGGACCGCCGACACCGACCCGCAGACAATGTTTGCTCATCTCTTTCTCCTGAATCGATTCTGATCGCCTGCGTGTCGTCACGACCGGAACAGGCGACCCTCTTGATTACGACCGAAACAGCCGGCTGTACTGGGTTTCGTGCCAGCTGCTGGCCAGCGCGATGCCGGGCAGCGAGGCACCGATCCCGTCGTCGGCCAGCCGCTCGGCGCGCTCGGCCAGTGTCGTCAGTTTCGTACCGAGCGACAGCAGCAGACGCTGGCCGGCGCTCTGACCGAACGGCATCAGTTTCAACGCAGCGGTCACCTGCGACTCGCCGACATTCCACAGGTAGGCGATCAACGTCGGACGAGCCGGCACGGCCAGCGCGACCGCAGCCGACGCGAAGGCGCAGGTCCAGCTGGTCTCGCCGCGCGGCAGCAACGGCTTCAGTTCGGGCAGATTGTTCAGCAGACGCACCAGCGCGCCACCGACGGCGACATCGGCCGTGTGCAGCTCGGAGGTTTCGCGCCAGGCCAGAATTTCGTCGTTCCAACGTTGCAGCGCCTCCGCATCGCCGGCGCTCGACGCGCGGTGGCAGCGCAGCAACAGCGGCAGGTCGATCGCGGCAATCGAGTGTTCGAGCAGATCCCCGATCCACTGCCGCAACGTCTCCTCGTCCCTCACCCAACCTGCGTGCACGGCATATTCGAGTCCGTGCGAAAACGCGAAGCCGCCGACTGGCAGTGCCGGGCTGACCAGCTGCAGCAGCCGGATCAGCGCGAGGTCGTTCAAACCGTCAGTGGTCATGGCCGTGCGAGTGGCCGTGGTCGTGGCTGTGCGAATGATCGTGCGAGTGCCCGTGACCATGCGCATGGCCGCCGCTCTTGTAGGCGCCGGACTCGGGGCGGAACGGCTGACGCTCGTGCAGTACTTCGAGCCCGAGACCGACCACCATCTCTTCCAATACGTGATCGGGCTGCATCCGCGCCCAGCGCTCGCCGACCTGCAGCGGAACATGGCGGTTGCCGAGGTGATAGCAGGCGCGTGAGAAACTCTCCCAGTCGGCGGCGCGCAGCGTCGCCACCGATTCGAGCGCGGCCCGGATGCCGATCCGCTTGCCGCAGTCGGTGAACAGGATGTCGCCCTCGTCGAGGATGTGGCCGCGTTCGAGGAACAGGCCGACCTCCTCCCCTTTCTGCGTCACTGCGCGAAAGCGGGCACGGCAACGGAGTTCATAGGGCAGCTCCAGCACGTCGTCGACCGGGCCGCCTTCCTGAACGTGCAGGTGATGGATTTCCAGCATTGTTTGTCTCTTGGTGCTTGTTGTTTGGTTGTTCGCTGCGTTGGTTAACTTTCAGCGCGGGCAGCCCATGCCGGGAGTCGTTCCAGCACCGGCGCAAGTACATCCCTGTAGCCTGCGTCGGTGACGTCCTGTCACCGACGCTGCTGGAACGACTCCCGGCACGGTCTGCTTCACGGGCAATGCCACACCAATACTGTCGTTACGACACACGGACTCGCATTGACGCCGAGGTGGGGTGCCGGATGGCTTTCCGGGGGCGTGTGTCGCCATGGATGGCGACACCCGAGCCTGTGCATGGATGCACGTCTTTGCGTCCCCCGGAAAGCCATCCGGCACCGCGCCACGGAAAATGGCACCGACGCCAGAACGCCAACATCAAAACAGAAAATACCTCTGAGCCAACGGCAGCACATCCGCCGGCTGGCAAACGAGCAGCTCGCCATCGGCGCGCACCTCGTAGGTCTGCGCATCGACCTCGATCTTCGGCTGCCGGTCGTTCAGCTTCATGTCGGCTTTCTTCACGGTGCGTGTGTTGTGCACACCGACCAGTTTCCGCTGCAGGCCGAGCCGGCGCCCGACATCCTGCTGCATCGCCGCCTGGCTGACGAAATGCACGCTGGTATGCGCGGCCGCCGCGCCGAGCGCGCCGAACATCGGTCGGTAATGCACCGGTTGCGGCGTCGGGATCGACGCGTTGGCATCGCCCATCGGCGCCGCCGCGATCATGCCGCCCTTCAGAATCAGCGACGGTTTCACGGCGAAGAACGCCGGCCGCCACAGCACCAGATCGGCCAGCTTGCCGACCTCGACCGAACCGACGACATGGCTGATGCCATGCGCGATCGCCGGGTTGATCGTGTACTTGGCGATGTAGCGCTTCGCCCGCTGGTTGTCGGAACGCGAGCTGTCCTCGGCCAGCGCACCGCGCTGCACCTTCATCTTGTGCGCGGTCTGCCAGGTGCGGATCACCACCTCGCCGACGCGGCCCATCGCCTGCGAATCCGACGAGATCATCGAGAAGACGCCCATGTCGTGCAGGATGTCCTCGGCGGCGATCGTCTCCTTGCGGATGCGCGAATCGGCGAAGGCGACATCTTCGGGAATGTTCGGATCGAGATGGTGGCAGACCATCAGCATGTCGAGATGCTCGTCGACCGTGTTGATCGTGTACGGGCGCGTCGGGTTGGTAGACGATGGCAGCACGTTCGACTCGCCCGCCACCTTGATGATGTCCGGCGCGTGACCGCCGCCGGCGCCCTCGGTGTGGTAGGTGTGGATCGTGCGGCCCTTGAACGCGGCCAGCGTATCCTCGACGAAACCCGACTCGTTCAGCGTGTCGGTGTGAATCGCCACCTGCACGTCGTACAGCTCGGCAACGGAAAGGCAATTGTCGATCGCCGCCGGTGTCGTGCCCCAGTCCTCGTGCAATTTCAGACCACAGGCACCGGCAGCGATCTGCTCGGCCAGCGGCAGCGGCACACTGGCGTTGCCCTTGCCGAGAAAACCGAAGTTCATCGGCAGCTGGTCGCAGGCCTGCAGCATACGGCCGATGTACCACGGCCCCGGCGTGCAGGTGGTGGCGTTGGTGCCGGTGGCCGGGCCGGTGCCGCCGCCGATCATCGTCGTGACGCCGGACATCAGCGCCTCGTCGACCTGCTGTGGACAGATGAAATGGATGTGCGCGTCGATACCACCGGCGGTGACGATCTGCCCCTCGCCAGCGATCACTTCGGTGCCGGCGCCAATGACGATGGTGACGCCATCCTGAATGTCCGGGTTGCCGGCCTTGCCGATGCCACTGATGTGGCCGTTCTTGATGCCGATGTCAGCCTTGACGATGCCCCACCAGTCGAGGATCAGCGCGTTGGTGATGACGAGATCGGCCACCTCGGCGCTGGAGCGCTGCCCCTGCGCCATGCCGTCGCGAATCACCTTGCCGCCGCCGAACTTGACCTCCTCGCCGTACAGCGCGAAATCCTTCTCGACCTCTATCCACAATTCAGTGTCGCCGAGTCGCACGCGATCGCCGACCGTCGGCCCGAACATCTCGGCATAGGCTCTTCTGTCCATCTTCGCCATCGCGTCGCTCCTCACACCTTGTCCAGACTGCCCATCACGGCACCGCGCAGACCGAATACGCGGCGCGCGCCGGCCAACGCCACCAGCTCGACGGTGCGCGTCTGCCCCGGCTCGAAACGCACGGCGGTGCCGGCGGCGATGTTCAGACGAAAACCACGCGCCGCATCGCGGTCGAACTGCAGCGCCGGATTGGTCTCGAAGAAGTGGTAGTGCGAACCGACCTGGATCGGACGGTCGCCGCTGTTCGCCACTGACAGCGTGATCGTGGCGCGACCGGCGTTTATCTCGATCTCGCCGGGCAGGGTGTCGATCTCTCCGGGCAGCATTTCTTCGCTCCTTCCGGAATCGCCGGAATCAGGGAATCGGGTGGTGGACGGTGACCAGCTTGGTGCCATCCGGGAAGGTCGCCTCGACCTGCACCTCCTGCACCAATTCGGGAATGCCCTCCATCACCTGATCGCGTGTCAGCAGTGTCTTGCCGAGGCTCATCAGCTCGGCGACGCTGTTGCCGTCGCGCGCGCCCTCGATGATCTGCATCGACAGGTAGGCGACCGTCTCGGGGTAATTCAGCTTCAGGCCGCGCGCAAGCCGGCGCTCGGCCAGCAGCGCAGCGGTGAACAGCAACAGCTTGTCCTTCTCGCGCGGTGTCAGTTCCATATCGCTCTCCTGCGCCACATCTCGCGTTTGCGGCTCACGTATTCCAGATGCGCGGCGCACAGGCAGTGCGCCCGTTGAACTGCGGCCGCAGCCACTCCCAGCAGCGACGGAACAGCGCGCGCGCCTGCTCACCGCTGTCGCCGCGATAACGCAGTGCCAGCACGCCACGCATCTGTGTCACGGCGAAGCGGTCGGCCGTATCGGCCGTCATCTCGCGCAGCGTCTGCAATGCGGCATCGCTCCACGTCTGCGCACCGATGATGACGAACGTGCCGTAGACCGGTGCACCCGCCAGCCCCCACGGTGACTGCATCAACCCGCTGCCGGCGTCGAGGTCGAGCCGCTCGCGCAGCAGTGGCCGGCCGGCGCGATCGATACGCCACCGCTGTTGCAGGCGGCCACGCAGAAACGGCTGGTCGCCGGCCTGCCGGCCGAGACAGACCACCTCCCACCCGGCGAAGCGGGCGCCGGCAGCCAGCTCGATATCGAGCGACAGCGCGACATCGGCGCCGTCGAAAACGATGGTCTCCTGCGGCAGCCACTCCAGCGTCGCATCGCGCCCGACGTTCAGCCGCACTCGCTGCGTCTGCTGGCTGCACTGTACGCGGGCGCGATAGACACGGCCGGCACCAGGCGTCGTCACCAGCGCGGCGGTGTCGTCGCCAAGCTGCAGTTCGATGCCGAGCGTATCGCCGGAAACCAGCCCGCCCGGCGGATGCAACAGATAGAGATGCGCACAGTCACCTCCCTCCGGATAGAACGGTCGCTGCAATCGCAACGGTCCGTGATGGCGACACTGCACGACGCGGCTGCCGTTCGCGCACCGCTGCAGTTCGAGCCGCAGCTCCGCCGGCCAGCGCGCCGTGTCGGCGGCGGGCAACGAAGCGACGGCGCTGGAGGGCCAGGCTGTCATCGGTTATTCGACTCGCTCGGCGACACCACGCCCCAAAACGATACCCCGGAAAAAAGGTCGCCCCATGACGGGGCGAAAAACGGAGGAGAAACCACTGTACGGAATCGACGCGGTGCGGCGAGCGGCTACTTCGCCACGTTCATCGCTTCCATGTCTCTGGTTCAGCAAGTTGCGTACCAGCCATCCGGTCATCGTCCGGCTCCAGTGAGAATTCGCGGCTGACCAGTGTGCGGCCGGCGTGCACCAGATCGATTCGCCAGCGGCCGGCGACCAGTTCGCGCGCATCGCTCAGCACGTAGAACGCACCGTTGCGGTAACTGCCATCGCCGTCGCGCCGGGCTGCGCTGTCGATGACGAAGCCCTCGCTGAGTTTGCCGCGCACGTCGATCAGCGCCGGGTGGCGGATGACGATCTGCAGCGGCAGCCACTCACCACCGACATCATGGGTGCGCAACCGGAAACGAAAACCGAACGCCTCGCCAAGACGCAGCGGTACCCACGTCGAGCCCGACAGCAGCTCGGTGGCGACGACGCTGCTGAAACCGAGCGTGGAGGCGCCGTCGGCGCGGCGCACTTCGCGCTGCAGGATGCGATAACGCCCGCTGTCGAGCACCTCCACCTGCACCGCATCGTCGACCAGCCGGGTCGCCGGCGCTGCCAGCGCGGCGCTGCACAGCAGCCCCAGCGCGATCGACAGCAGCCAGCGCACGATCAGCGCGCCCCGCCCCGATGGCGGATGAACCAGCACTGGTGGATCGGCGGCTGGCGCTGGAAGTCGGGATCGAGCGACCAGCGCGTCACCTCCTCGACCGCATGGCGTTCACCGATCGCCGGATCGAGACGGAACTTCTGCCGGTTGTTGGAGAAGATCAGCAGACCGTCGTCGGCCAGCAGCCGCATCGTGTCGTCGATCAGTTCGACCTGATCGCGCTGAATGTCGAGCGTGCCGTCCATCCGCTTCGAGTTGGAGAAGGTCGGCGGGTCGAGCAGGATCAGGTCGAACTGCTGATCGCACTCGCGAACCCACTCGCGGCAGTCGGCCTGAATGAAATGGTTGCGCGCTTCGCTGAAGCCGTTCAGCGCGATGTTGTGGCGCGCCCAGTCGAGGTAAGTGGCGGAGAGATCGACGCTGGTGGTGAAGCGAGCGCCACCGACCGCAGCCTGCACCGAAGCCGTCGCCGTGTAGCAGAACAGATTCAGGAAACGCTTGTCGCGCGCCAGTTCGGCGACCTTCAGCCGCACCGGACGGTGGTCGAGGAACAGGCCGGTGTCGAGATAGTCGGTCAGGTTGACCAGCAGCCGCGCCTGCCCCTCGCGCACTTCGAGGAATTCGCCGCGCTGGTCGACGCGCTGATACTGCGCACTGCCCTTCTGCTGGCGGCGCTGCTTCAGCACGACGTGCTTCGGCTCGACGTCGAGCACGGTCGGAATCGCGCTCATCACGTCACGCAGCCGCTGCTCGGCCGCGACCGGATCGATCGAGGCCGGCGCCGCGTATTCGGCGACGTGAACCCAGTCGGCATAGACATCGACGGCGACGGCGTACTCCGGCATGTCGGCGTCGTAGAGCCGGTAGCAGTCGATGCCGTTGGCATCGATCCACTTCTGCAGTTTCTTGCGATTCTTCTGCAGCCGGTTGGCGAACATCTGCGCGCCGTTCGACAGCTCGATGAGCGGCCGCTCGCCCGGTTTCGACGGCGCCTCGGCGGCCGCGCGCTGCACGAACCGTTCGGGACTGATATCGAACAGCAGCAGCTGGCTGGCGATGGCGCCGTTCCAGAAACGGTACTGCTTGTGGCTGCGCAGCCCCATGCTCTTGCCGAGATCGGGGTTGCCGGTGAACACCGCCGCCTGCCAGCCGCCGAATTCGGCGCGCAGCCGCTCGCCGAGGTGGGCGTACAGGTAGCGCAGGCTCTCCTGCTCACCGAGCCGCTCACCGTAGGGCGGGTTGCAGATGACGAGGCCGGAATCGAGCGGCAGGTGGGTCGGGCGCACGAACTGCGCCAGCTCCTTGCGCATGACGCGCACGTATCCGGTCAGCCCGGCGCGCTCGATGTTCTCCTCGGCGGCGCGAATCGCGGCGAGGCTGGCATCGTAGCCGCGAATCTCCGGCCACTGCCGCGAGAACGCGCGCTCGCGCTTCTGCGCCGCCTCGTCGCGGACGCGCTTCCACAGCGTCGCATCGTGGCCGCGCCAGTGCTCGAAGGCCCACTGCGGGCGGTTCAGGTTCGGCGCGATCTCCATCGCCATCAGCGCGCCTTCGATCAGCAGCGTGCCGGAGCCGCACATCGGGTCGATCAGCGCGCCGCCGCGCGCGGCGATGCCGGGCCAGTCGGCGCGCAGCAGCAGCGCCGCCGCGAGATTCTCCTTCAGCGGCGCGATGCCGCCCTGCAGCCGGTAGCCGCGCCGGTGCAGGCTGTCGCCGCACAGGTCGAAGCCGACCGCGATGCGGTCGCGGCGCAGCTGCACCTGCAGTTTCCAGTCGGGCCGGCGCAGGTCGACCGACGGCCGCTCGCCGCAGTCGGCCAGCAGCCGGTCGACGACCGCGTCCTTGCTCCTCTGCGCGCCGAACTGGCTGTTGTTGATGATGGCGTTGGTGCCAGAGAAATCGACGGCGAAGGTGCTGAGCGGCGATACCAGCGCGGCCCAGTCGATGGCGCGGATGCCGTCGTACAGATCGGCCGCCGATGCCAGCGGAAACTCGGCCAGCGGCAGCACGATGCGGTTGGCAAGCCGCGACCACAGACAGCAGCGGTAGGCAGTGGCGAGGTCGCCGCGGAACTGCACGCCGGCCGCCTGCTCGGCGGCATCGGTGGCGCCGAGTGCCACCAGCTCATCCTTCAGCAGGTACTCGAGCCCCTTCGGACAACTGGCAAACAGGGACAGATGCTGACTCATCGATGACCGGCGCTCCGACTAGACGATCTCGGAATAACAAAAAAGGGGTTCGGGGCATTCGCGAAAATCACGCTTCGCGCTCACCGCTAACTGGCTGATTCCGTTGAGCGATGAATCACTTATAACCACATCGACCAAGCAGAAAGCCAGTTATGCGCGTTAGCTATTCGACGACCGTGAAAGCTCTTTGCTTACATGCAGGGGCTGTCGGTCGCGAACAACCCACCGGACTGGTCCGGACCGGATCTTCGGCATGGGTCAGCGGGCGCGGATTGTACCACCCCCTCCGCCGCCAGCCGTCAGCATCGGCAACAGCGAGTCATCCGAATTGCAGCGAGAGGTCATTCCAATGAAGAGACAGAAGCGCGACATGCAGTTACGGGCTTTCCAGCGGGGTTACCGGAACGGTCTGACGGGCCGTCCCGAATCGGGTTGCCCCCACACCCACGGCGAATCCCGCCGACAGTGGCTGATCGGCTGGCACGAAGGCCGCCGCGACGCCTGGGATGGTTATGGCGTCGTATCCGGCATGCAGAAAATGGCGATGCGCTGAACTCTCACCGACACGGCGGCCCGAGCGGCCGTCGTACCGCCGATGAACCCGCCGCAGGCGGGTTTTTCACTTAACCGGAGTGTGGCTTTTGGTTCAGCCTGAGAAATCAGGCCCAACTTCTCGCCTTGTCACCAAATTCCACGCTCAGTAGACTGACGCCGCTGTGCGTTGAGCATCGCCCAAGAAAGGGTGCATACACCAAATCCAACGGAGAGAAAGAACCATGAAAAAAGGTCTTCTGATCATGACGTCGCTGGTTGCCTGCCTGACGCTGGCTGCCTGCGAGAAGAAAGAGGCCGAAAAGGCTGCAGAACAGGCCTCCTCGGCGGTCGAGAACGCGGTACAGGCGACCCGGGACGCTGCTGCTGACGCCGCTGCCGCCGCTCAGGAGACCGCTTCGGATGCTGCCGACGCCGCCGCCGATGCTGCCGATGAGGCCGCCGACGCTGCTGAAGACGCTGCCGACGCCACCGTCGATGCCGCCAAGGATGCAGCCGACGCAGCCAAGGATGCCGCCAAGGAAGCTGCAGACGCCGTCGAGAAGGCTGCCGAGTAACAGGCCAGCGTCCGACCACGGGGGGCTTTCGCCCCCCGTTTCATTTCCACCCCCGACATGAACCGCCACGTCATGGCGTTCCGCCCGCCCGCGCCACTGCGCAACCCCCACCTGCAATCGATCATGGCCAGCACCGGCCCGCGCCGCTGGCTGGTCGCCCGTCGCGCCCGCACTCTGCTCGCGCACAGCCAGCCTCAACTTCTCGATGGTGGTGACGGCACGCGCCTGCTCGGCCAGCTGAGCCGGCACGGCGACGACGCGCGCGATCTCGTCGTGATGATCCACGGCTGGGAGGGAAGCTCGGATTCGCTCTATCTGCTGTCGTGCGGCAGCCGGCTGTTCGCCGCCGGCCTCGACGTGCTGCGGCTCAATCTCCGCGACCACGGCCCGACCCATCACCTGAACCGCGAGCTGTTCAATTCGACACGGCTCGCCGAGGTGGTCGGCGCGATCGGTGCCGCCGCCCGCAGCGTGCCGCACCGGCGCCTGTTTCTGGTCGGCTTCTCGCTCGGTGGAAACTTCGCGCTGCGGGTGGCGCTGCGCGCGCCACAGGCCGGGCTGTCGCTCGACCGCGCGATCGCCGTCTGCCCGGTGCTCGACCCCGTCGCCACCAACGACAACCTGCACGACGGCTGGTGGGTCTACCACCGCTACTTCCACCGCAAGTGGTCGCGCTCGCTGCGGATCAAGCTGCAGCACTTTCCGGAACTGGCCTACGGCGACGCGCTGCCAAGGCTGCGCACGCTCGGTGCGATGAACGATTATTTCGTATCGCGCTTCACCGACTTCGCGACGACGCGCGACTATCTGGAAGGCTACTCGCTGACCGGCGCGCGGCTGCGCGCACTGAACGTGCCGAGCCATCTGATCACCAGCCGCGACGACCCGGTGATCCTGATCGACGATCTGCGCAAGATCGAGCACAGCGACAGATTGCAGATCGAGATCACCGACCACGGCGGCCACTGCGGCTTCATCGAGAGCTGGCGGCTGGAGAGCTGGATCGACCGCCGCATCGTCGAGCTGCTGACGGCGCAGCAGTCCTCCCCTATGCAATAGGGGAGGACCCTGGGCTCACTGCGATTCGAGAGCCGCGATCGCGTCGGCAATCGCCAGCAACCGCTCCGCCTCGGCCGCGTGCAGATTCTCGACCAGCTTGCCATCGAGCACGGCGACACCCTTTCCCGCCGCCAGCGCTTCCCGCCACACGTCGAGCAGACGCCGCGCGCGCGCGACCGCCTCGGCATCCGGCGCGAACACGGCGTTGGCGACCGCCACCTGATCGGGGTGGATCAGCGTCTTGCCGTCGAAGCCGAGCACCCGCCCCTGTTCGCAGGCGGCGCGCAGACCGTCGCTGTCACGGATGTCGAGGTAGACGCCATCGAGGATGTCGACATCGTGCGCCCGCGCCGCCAGCACGCAGAGGCCGAGCGAGGTGATAAAGCCGAGCCTGTCCGGCGTGTGCGGCACGCGCAGCTCCTTGGCCAGATCGGAGGTGCCCATCACCAGCACCGCGAGTCGCGGATGCGCACCGGCGATTTCGGCGGCATTCAGCACGCCGCGCGGCGTCTCGATCATCGACCAGACCCGCATCGATGCCGGCGCACCATGCTGCTCAAGCAGCGCGGCGGCCTGTCGAACCTGCCCGGCACTCTCGACCTTCGGCAGGCAGACAGCATCGGCTCCGCTGGTGGCGATCGCCTTCAGGTCATCGACCGCCCATTCGGTGTCGAGTCCATTGGCTCGAATGACCATCTCGCGGCGGCTGTAACCGCCATTGCGCACGGCATTCACCGCCAGTTCACGCGCGGCCGCTTTCTGATCCGGCGCGACCGCATCCTCAAGATCGAACACCAGCGCATCGGCGGCGATCGTCCGGGCTTTCTCCAGCGCGCGGGTATTGCTGCCGGGCATGTAGAGCACCGAGCGGCGTGGACGCAGTGTCATCATCATTTCTCCTGATTACCTGGAATCTGTCTCGGAATCGACGCTGGCACAACACTTGAAGCGGTTCATGCCGTGAGTGGTTCCAGCAGCGTCGGAAACAGGACGTTTCCGACGCAGGCTACAGGGATGTACTTGCGCCGGTGCTGGAACCACTCACGGCATGAGCCGCCGGCAGAGAAGAACTATCTGGCGAGAGCTGATTCCGAGACAGACCTCTGCACTCGACATATGCACCTAAGAAGCCGCAGCCAGACTCTTGCTGACCACCTCGAATACATCCGGCGACAGCGCGTCGCAGGCCTCGATACTGCGCAGCGCGGCGATCATCCGCTCGCGCGCCGCGGCCGGGTACTTCTGCCATTTGGTCAGCGGCGCCAGCATCCGCGCGGCGATCTGCGGATTCAGCGTATCGAGTGCCAGCACCTGTTCGGCCAGGAACAGATAGCCAGCGCCATCCTCGCGGTGGAAATTGACCGGATTGCTGCCGGCGAAAGCGCCGACCAGCGCGCGCACCTTGTTCGGATTGCGAATGTCAAACGCCTTGTGCCGCATCAATTCGCGCACACGCATCAGCGCATCGTCGCGCGCACTGGTCGCCTGCACCTGGAACCACTGGTTCACCACCAGCGGCTCGTGCTGCCAGCGCTGGTAGAACTGCGCCAGCGCCACCTGCGCTTCGCGCTCGCGGCCGCTGTTGACCAGCGCCGTCAGCGCCGCCATCACGTCGGTCATGTTGTGACCGCGCTCGAACTGCTCGACGCACGCGGCCACCGCAGCGGCGCTCTCGCCGACCATCAGATAGGCGAGACAGGCATTGCGCAGGCTGCGGCGCGCGATCTGCCGCGCCATCGCAGCGTAGGGCTCGTCACTCGCCAGCGCCTTCCAGACACGCCAGAACTCCGTGTCGAGCGCCTGCGCGATCTGCCGCCGCGCCGCCTGCCGCGCGGCGTGGATCGCGAACACATCGACCTCGTCGCCGATCTCGGCCAGATAGGCCTCGGTCGGCAGCGTCAGCATCAGCGCCACCATCGCCGGGTCGAGCGAATCGTCGGCCAGCAATGCCGCGAACGCATCGATGACGCGACAGTCGAGCGACATCTCACCGCCGTCGCGCCACGCCCGCATCATGTCGCGCAGTGCCATGACGGCGAGCTGCTGGCCGGCATCCCAACGGCAGAAACCGTCACTGTCGCTGCGCATCAGCAACAGCAGTTCGTCGCGCGTGTACGGATAGTGCAGCCGCACCGGTGCCGAGAAGCCGCGCAGCAGGCTCGGCACCGGCCGTTCCGGGACGTCGGTGAAAACGAACACCTGCTCCGGCTCGGTGATGTCGAGCACCAGCTCGGTGTTGTCGCTGCGCTCGACGTCGGGCGCGGCACCCTGCAACTGCAGACGCAGCGCACCGGCATCGCCATACAGCGCAACCGCGAGCGGAATGTGGAACGGCAGCTTGGCCGGCTGCCCCGGCGACGGCGGACACGACTGCTGCACCGTCAGCGCGAACGTGCGCGCCTGTTCGTCGTAGTTGCCGAACAGTTCCAGCTTCGGTGTGCCGGCCTGCGAATACCAGTGTTTGAACTGCGTCAGGTCGCGGCCGGAAACCTCCTCCATCGCACGCACGAAATCGTCGCAGGTGACGGCCTGGCCATCGTGGCGATCGAAGTAGAGATCGCAGCCGCGCCGGAACTGCCCGGGGCCGAGCAGCTGGCTCAGCATCCGCACCACCTCGGCGCCCTTCTCGTAGATGGTCAGCGTGTAGAAGTTGGAGATTTCCATGTACGCATCGGGCCGCACCGGATGCGCCATCGGCCCGGCGTCCTCGGCGAACTGCAGCGTGCGCAGCAGGCTGACATCCTCGACCCGCTTCACCGTCGGCGAACCCATGTCGGCCGAGAACTGGCTGTCGCGAAAAACGGTGAAGCCCTCTTTCAACGACAGCTGGAACCAGTCGCGACAGGTGACGCGGTTGCCGGACCAGTTGTGGAAATACTCGTGCGCGACCACCGCCTCGACGCGCTGGAAACCGGCATCGGTGGTCGTCTCCGGCAGCGCCAGCACGCAGGAGGTGTTGAAGATGTTGAGGCTCTTGTTCTCCATCGCCCCCATGTTGAAATCATCGACGGCAACGATGTTGAAGATGTCGAGATCGTACTCGCGGCCATAAACCTCCTCGTCCCAGCGCATCGACCGTTTCAGTGCGTCCATCGCGTAGTCGCACTTGTCGATGTCCTTGGCCTCGACGTAGATGCGCAGCGTGACATCGCGCCCGCTCATCGTCGTGAAGCGATCCTCGATGTGGGCGAGATCACCCGCAACCAGTGCGAACAGATAGCTCGGTTTCGGGAACGGATCGTGCCAGACGGCGCGGTGGCAGCCATCACCGATATCGTCGACGGTCTCGATCAGGTTGCCGTTCGACAGCAGCACCGGGTAGCGGCCGCGCTCAGCGTCAATCGTCACCGTGTAGACCGACATCACGTCGGGGCGATCGATGTAATAGGTGATCTTGCGGAAGCCCTCGGCCTCGCACTGCGTACAGAACATCACGCGCGACTTGTAGAGCCCCTCCAGCGAGGTGTTGGACTCGGGGTGGATGCGCGTCTCGCACTGCAGCGTGAACCGCTCCGGCACCTGCGCGATCGTCAGCAACTCGCCGTCGATCCGATACTCGTTGGCGCGCAGTTCGCGGTCGTCGATCCGCAGCGACAACAGTTCGAGATCGACGCCGTGCAGCTGCAGCGACGCCGGACCCTGCGCGGCCGGATTGCGGCGCAATGCCAGCGTCGAGCGCACGCGCGTCTCGTTCTCGCCGAGGCGGAAATGCAGCGCCGTCGTGTCGATCAGATAGTCGGGGACGCGGTAGTCGCTCAGATAGATGCTGCGGGCCTGTGCGTCGCGCATTTGTTCTCTCCTCAACCTGCTTCAGGCTTGGCACGACGGCTGAAGCGGTTCGTGCCGTGAAGGGTTCCAGCAGCGTCGGAGACAGGATGTCTCCGACGCTGGCTACAGGGATGTACTCGCGCCGGTGCTGGAACCCTTCACGGCACGGACCGCCGGCACTGCGCCCGAAAACGCATCGCCACTACTCGCCACGAAAAATGATCTGATAGGCACCGAACTTGCGAATGTTGATGACGCCGCCATCGAGCATCAGGTACTGCCCCTTGATCCCCATCAGCGTGCCGCCGACCAGCGGCGTCTTGTCGAAATCGAAGCTGGTCACCTTGGCCGGATACTGCAGCACCGGATAGTCGAAGTGAAGCGGCTCGGCGTCGGGCAGCAGCTGGATCGCCTGCAGCCCGCAGCGCTGCTGCAACGCCTCGAATCCGTCGCGGCACAGCGCCAGCAGCCGGTCGCGCTCGGCGGCGAGGTCGAGCGTGTCGACCTGACCCTTCAGCATCGCGCGCCAGTTGGTGCGGTCGGCGACATGCTGTTTCAGCAGGCTCTCGACCAGACCGGACTGCTGCCGCGTCTGCACACCGATGATCGGCAGCGCCTGCACCGCCCCCTGATCGAGCCAGCGCGTCGGCACCTGCGTGCCACGGGTGATGCCGACCTTCAGGCCGGAGGAGTTGGCGAGGTAGACGACGTGCGGCTGCAGGCAGTGCTGCTCGGCCCACTCTGGCTCGCGACAGGTGCCGGCGTCGAAGTGGCACTTTTCCGGGCTGACGATGCAGCTGTCGCAACTGGCCAGCTTCTGGAAGCAGGGATAGCAGTGGCCTTGATTGAAACTCTTGCGGGTGACGCGCCCGCAGTTGAGGCAGTGGATCGCGCCGAGATATTCGAGTTCGACGCGGCGGCCGAGCAGCGGGTTCAGTTCGATCGACTGTTCGCCGACCAGCAGCCGATAGCGCGCCGGCGCGCCCGGTTCGACCCGCATCTTGCGCAGGCCGCCGCGCGCCTCGACCGCCACCGGATCACCAGGGCTCAATGCAGCCATTTCACCGGCTGTTCGGCGCTGGCGTCACCGTCGTCGTGGCTGTGATCGTGCCCGTCACCGTGGTCATGATCGGCGCAGACCTCGCCCTCGGCCTTGGTGCCGCGGTCGATATAGCCGGTGCGCTCGGTTTCGGGCAGGTGGCGCGCCTCCCAGGCGATCACCGCCTGCAGGCTCAGCGCGCGCTGCTCGTCGGTCAGCCGGCGACCGTCCGGCCAGCGGCCGATCTCGACCGCGCGCTTCAGGCTGGCGTAGATCTCGGGCGTCAGGTTGGCGATCAGGCGTTGGAAGTCCATGGCGGCGACCGGGCGGGAAAACAGGGCGGAAAAACAGGCCGCGCAGTATATCACCGGCGCGCGCCCTCTTCCCTGGACAACAGCGCCGTCAGCGCGCCGAGCGCCAGCCCGATCAGCAGGCCGGCCAGATGCGCCGCGTTGGCGACGGCGCCGAGACCCATCACCTCGGTGAAGCCGACCATGCAGATCAGCAGCCACGCAATCATCACCATCATGACCGGCCGCGGAATCGCCAGCTCACGCGAGCGGCGCAAGCGCCCCCACAGCCAGCAGTAACCGAGCAGGCCGTAGATGACGCCCGACATACCGCCGAAGAGGCCGCCCGGCGTGTGGATCGCCTGCGCGAAGTTGGAGCCGACGCCGATGACGACGGCGATCCACAACAACCGCCACGGCCCCTGCTGGCGCTCGATGCGACCGCCCAGATCCCAGTACCAGAGCATGTTGAAGACGATGTGCAGCAGCGAGAAGTGCAGGAACACCGGCGTCAGCAACCGCCAGAACTGTTCCGGCCGGAACACCGCGATCCACTCGCTGCCGTTCCACCACGGCGCGAAGAACGTGAACTGATCGAGCCACGGCAACTGCTGCCCGAACTGCACCAGCAGGTAACCGATCACGCTGAGCGCGATGCCGCCCAGCGTCACCGGCAGCATCGGCAGGCGCCGCCGCTGACGCGGCATCGCCAGCCACAGGTCGGGCGGCCGCATCTCAAGCTGCCGGTCCTGCCAGCGGCGATGGCTGTCGCGGATACGCATCGCATCGGCCTCGCTGCCGACCCAGATCGCCTGCCGCCCGGCCTGTTCGCCGATGCGGTGCGCGATTCCCTGCTGCCACCAGTAGAGACTGAGCTCGCGCAGATCCTCGTCGAGCGGTACATCGAGCGCCCTGATCTCAGCCATCGTCACTCCTCAAATCTTTTCGCATTGCCGGTCGCCGACCTGCTGTATTTCACGCGTGTGAATTTCGATGCCGAAGGCGATGCCCATTTCGACGATATCGATTGAGAAACCTCCAGAGCGCTTTCGCTCGATTTCATCGTGCATGTAATGCGAGCTTCGCGTAGAAATCCTCGAACATCAGGCGTGTGTCGATCGAGCGGTAAACACGGATGCGGCGATGATCGCTCCGCTCGATATAGCGACCATTGGGTTGGATGCCGGGCGCCACGCGAATATCGAATGCGCTCGTCGGCGTAACTTCCATATCCGGAAATCCCGCATCTGTTCCATAGGGCGTAAGTAGCGCGGTCAGAAGCACCAAGGGATTGTCACCCATGATGTAAGTTTCACCCCAATTGGCATCGAGATGCTTCGAAACCCATTTCGGGCTCGCATCGATACTTTCGGCGAGGAGCTTACCGAGTTCGCCGTGGGGTCGTACGCGCAAATCGATTTCGGCCTTCGAGATCGAGCACTGCCGGTATGCAGGCATAGGTACCTGCCAGAGCGGGATCGGCGAATCGAACACAACCTGTGCCGCCGCGACATCGAGATTCAGGTTGTACTCAAAAACCTTGACTGAAGGATCGAGCTTCAACGTTTCATATCCCGAACCACCGATCCAGATTGCACTGAGTCGCTCGGCAATTTTTGGTTCCAGGAGATAAGCGCTCGCCAATTCGGTAAGGCCGCCGCCGAGGGCGACGACCAGCGGGAGATCAGTGTCTGTGCGCATTGCTTCTTGAATGATCGCCAGTGCGCCATCGCTTTCTATTGCAGTGCAGGTATCGCGCAACGCGGTATTCGACCCGGTGACCACTTTGATGTCCGATCGCCCAGCAATACCGAGTGCCCGCTCGGCAATAGCCGCGCCGTTATCGGCTTGGCGGTCCGAAGGATCGTGGAAATCGCCGACGCCAAGATGCGATGAAATCACAACCGGAATTGCAACGGACGGCGACAGTACATGATGCGCCAGTTGATAAATATCATCGGGATCACCGGCGAAATCATTGTCGATAATGACTCGCTTACGAGGTGGATACCAGCTCACAATTTATCTCCAGAATGTCTAAGCCATCGCACGTGGTGCTCTACTGCAGCAGGCCACTCATGTGTATTTTCCTTCGATGTGTCGCAACGATTATAAGTTGTCGTTATCGACTCACGTCAGACCAATCCGCCCTGTCAGCGCAGCCCGTCGACCCAGACGAAATGGCTGTCGTCGATCACCGCTTCGCCATCCATCCGGTAGGCGACCAGACGCCCGCCCTTGACCGCGCTGTAGTCGAGGCAGGCGACGTTGGCGGTCAGCCGCCGCGGCCGCCCCTGCTGCCAGTAGTGGCCGATGAACAGTGGCGGCTGCGACTCGTCGTAGTAGAACAGCTGCTCGCGTTCAGCCGGGCCGAGCTCGCGCGTCGCGACCTCGACCGGCAGACGATCGGGCTGGAATTCGAGATCGGCATAGGTGCGAGGCTCGTTGACCCAGAACTTGCAGCGGAAGAAGCGCCGCGGCAAGCCGTCGAGGCCGATCAGAATCATGCCGTCCGGCAGCCGTAGGTCGAGACCGCGCGTGGCGTGCTTGACGAACTGGAAGGCGGCGCTGCCATAACGCACCGATTCGCGCAGATACGTCTCATCCATCACCGCGTCGGGACAACGCGCGAGAAACGCATCGACCCCGCGCAGATCCCAGCAGGCGTGGATGACGCGAAAACCCGGCGGCTGCAGCAGCAGCGGCATCCGCGCGAACCAGGCCAGCGCATCGCGCCAGTCGGCGTCGTGGTTGGCGAACTGCTCCAGCGTCGTCTCGATGATGCGGGTGTGGCGCTCGTTGCGCTCGCGCAGCCAGCCGCCGTCGCCATCGGTCGTGTGATAGGCGAGCGCGTGGTACTCGTGATTGCCCATGACAATGCGCGCGCTGCCGGCCTCGACCATCGTCTGCACCAGCAGCAGCGTCTCGCGGATACGCGGGCCGCGATCGATGATATCGCCAAGAAACAGCGCCTGACGCGGCCGCCGCTGGTCGCGATGTCGCAGCACACCGCCGCGCTCGACGTAACCGAGCCGGTCGAGCAGCTCGCGCAGCGCCAGTGCGCAGCCATGCACGTCGCCGATCAGGTCGTAACCGCCGAACGGGCCGGCGCCGGGGTCGTCAGCCACTGTACTGCGAGTTCCAGCCCAGCTTGTCGCGGCAGCTGGCGTAGAAGCTGTGGCTTGGCGGGTGGATCAGCTTCAGCTTGTGCGGCTTCTTGTGCACGTAGATGACATCGCCCGGCTGCGCGTTCAGGTTGACCTGACCATCGCAGGTGACCGGCACCAGACCGACGTTGCTGTCGAGGATGACGATCTTGATCTCGCTGTTGCCGTCGACGACGATCGGCCGGCTGCTCAGCGTATGCGGGAACATAGGCACCAGCACGACGGCGTCGAGACGCGGGTGCATGATCGGCCCGCCGCCGGAGAGCGAATAGGCGGTCGAGCCGGTCGGCGTCGACACGATCAGGCCGTCGGCGCGCAGCCGGTAGACGAATTCGCCCTCGATGTAGAGTTCGAACTCGATCATCTTGGCCGACGTGCCGGAGTTGACGACGACGTCGTTCAACGCATCGGCGACACCGATCGGCTCGCCGTCGTGCCTGACCATCGCATCGAGCAGGAAGCGTTTCTCCTGACGGAACTGGCCGTCGAGCACGGCGCCGACCTGCGCTTCGATCTCGTCCGGCGACACGTCGGTCAGGAAGCCGAGGCGACCACGGTTGATGCCGAGCACCGGCACGTCGAAGCGGGCCAGCATCCGCGCCGCCGCCAGCAGGCTGCCGTCGCCGCCGACGACGATGATCAGGTCACTGACCTCGCCGATCGACTTGCGCAGGCTGACCCGCACCTGCGATTTCTGCGCCGGGTTGATCAGCGGTTCGAGATTGTCGCCGACGATGATCGCCAGACCACGCCCGTGCAGAAAGGCGATCAGCCGCTGCAGCGACTCGACCACGCCGCTGCCATCGCGCCCCATGATGCCGATGTTGCGAAACGGTTCCATCAACAGGTATCCATCGCCCGAGGGAAAAGGCCGCCATTATACGGGTGCGGCGGCGCGTCGACGTCGATCGGGAAAGGATGGGTAAAAGCGGCGGTGCTCAGCCTCACCGCGGGGTCTGTCAGACGACGAGACGATCGGGAGTGCCGTCGACGAGAAAACGCGCCCGCTGCGCCAGCGGCAGCGTATCGGTGCCACCGCGCAGCGCGACCACGTTGTAGCCGTCGGCGGCGAGCAGATGGGCGGCGGCGCTGCTGCGACGCCCGCTGTTGCAGTAGGTGATGTAGCGGCGATCGCGCTGCAGCAGCCGCGACTTCAGCTTCAGGATGTCGAGCGGCATGTTCAGCGCCTGCGGCGCGTGCGCGCACTCGAACTCGTCCTGCGTGCGCACGTCGATCAGCACAGCACCGGCGGCCACCTCGCGCTCCAGCTCCGGCAGCGACACGCTGCTGACCGGCGGCGATTTCAGCAGCAGATAGAAATCCTGTTTGTCGAGCCGCATCAGCACACCGTTTTCGCGCATGACGACGGTGGCGTTGCGCGGCGCGTCGTTGACCAGCGCGTCCTCGCCGAAACAGCGGCCGACACCGAGCCGTGCGATCGGCTGCGGCGTGGCGCGCTCGTGATCGGCGCGCAGCACCTCGACCTCACCCTCCTTGATGAAATAGCAGCAGTCGCCGAGCTCGCCCTGACGCAGCACCACCGTACCGGCGTCGAGGAACTGCGGACGGAAACGGTTGAGAATCTCGCGGATGTTGATCGGCGGCACCTTGTAGAACAGGTTCGAGCGCAGCAGCATCAGCATCCAGTCGGCATCCTCGTCGAGGTCGCGCCGGCCGGTGATGTCGAGAATGATGTAGTTGGCGGCCTGATCCCACGCCAGCATCGCGTCGAGACGGTCGCTGTCGAAACGGATGACCTGGCAATCCTCGGCGGCGGTGACGGTCTGCAGCCGCGGCTGCTGATGCACCAGCGGGAAACGGGCTTCGACGGCATCGGCCGTCAGCGTCCGGCGCTCGTCGGCGTCATCACCGATGACGACACTGCCGCTGATCAGATAGAGATGCTGGTTGTCGCAATCGCCACGCTGCACCAGCGTCTGCCCACGACAGACCATTTCGAGGCCGGTATCGCGCAGCAGCGTGTTCAGGTGGTCCTCGGTCAGCGCATTGACCGGCACCAGCGTCTGCAGCAGGTAGCGCTTCAGCGCCAGCTGGGGATCTTCGGTCGGCACACCGCTCTCCCCTTCGGGCTGCCCGGGTTCGCGGCGCTGGCGATCGTTGCTCGGAAACACGCTTATCTCCACCCCTGACTGGTTCGCCGCCAGCGGTGCCGGGCGGCGGCTTCCTGGTTGTCATCCGATGGCAATCCCCCCGGACCGCCAACCTCTGCATCCCATCTACATCGCTACGGCTTGCGCCCCGACAGCGCGTGCAGCGGCGTCACCGCGCCGCTCTTGTGATGGTGGCAGCGGTCGCTGTCACCCGGTACGAACTGGTTGGGTCGGCTCACCTTCGGCAGCGGTTCGCCGCAGATCGAGCCATCCTCCAGCTGCGCCCCGCAGACCGGCAGGTCGCAATGGCCGGACCACTGCTGGAAGTGGCCCAGTGTGACATGACACTGTTCGGCCACATAGGCCGCCGGCGACTCGATATAGCGGGGCAGATCGGTGATCGGCACGTTGACCACTTCCGACCCCGGCAGATAGGTGACGAAGGCGATACCGCTCTCGACCAGCTGCTGCACCATCTGGTCGCCGCTGCGGGTGATCAGCTGCTCGCGCTCGCGGCGCAGGCGGGCGATCTCCTCGCGCAGGCTGCCCATCTGCTCCTCGCGATAGAACAGCTCGACCTCGCGCATCTCCAGCATCTCGCGCAGCTCGGCCGTGGCCTGATCGAGCCGCGCCTTCAGTTCCAGCTCGAACTGCTGCTGCAGGCGCTCCAACTGGTCGCCCTGCACCTCGGCCATCTCACGGAGCGCCTGCTCACGCAGCGCGCGAAACTCCTCGGACTGCGTTTCGAGCTTCTCCTTCAGCGCTACCGAACGGCGCTTCTCGCCCTTGAACAGCTCTCTGGTCGACTCCAGCGACTCCTTCAGCTGCGCCATCTCGATCTGGTAGTGCTGATGCAGCCGTGCCAGCTCCTCGTCGGCGGTGGCTTTCTGGGCCGTCAGCTGCAGCCGGTGCTGTTCGGTCAGCTCGGCGATACGCTCGTCGAGCGCCTGCTGGGGCAGCACCGCCACCGCTGCGGCGCCCGACTTGTCGGCACCTGCGCGCTTGCGGCGACGGCCGGGCCGGGCCTGCTCCTGCAGTACCGGCGGCTCCTCGTCATCGGCCTCGACCGGCAGCCCGAGCCGGTTGCGGCGCACCGCCGCGCTCATCGTCTGCAGGCTGTTGTGCTCGCCCTCCAGCTGCGGGTCCCACAGCTGGCGCTGGTGCCACGGAATCGAACACTGGCTGCGGCAGGCGAAACGGATGCGGCCAGCGCCGAGGTCGGGGCCGCGGCCGGCGTTGTCGAGCAGTTGCGACAGCGGGATGTTCCAGCTGCGGTTGACGAAACCGTGCTGGTCGAAATCGACGAGGAAGAAGAGCGTGCCGACGATCTGCAGACGCTGGTTGATGCGCAGGAAACAGGCGCGCATTTCGCGGCCGGCAAAGTCGGCCAGCCCCACCACCTGGTCGAGCACCGCCTCGAATTCGGAGCGCAGCATCTCCTTGACCAGCTTGTCGCCGTCGAAGAAGACGATCGCCTCGTGGGTGACACTCTGCCCGCGTCTGCTCATTCCACCATCCTTGTCCGCACCGGCCAGCGGCGGGACAGCCATACTCCAGCCGGCATCCGTCAAGGGTCGGCTCCGGGATAGCGGCAATTATGGACAGCGAGGGTCGATTGGCCCACAGGCAAGTGTGACCAGCTTGGCAACGTGAATCTTGAGAAGGAGACGATCGGAAGAAAAAAGCGAAGCGCCGCGAATCGGCGCCGGCTGGCGGAGTCTGGTCGCGAACGGACCAGCCACCAGCTCGGTTTATATAAAGAAGGAGGAACTGAAGCGAAGATGGCGACCCGGACGGGACTCGAACCCGTGACCTCCGGCGTGACAGGCCGGCATTCTAACCGACTGAACTACCGGGCCGCGTAGGACCCCGATTGCATGACCGGGAATTGGTGGGTGATGACGGGATCGAACCGCCGACCCTCTGCTTGTAAGGCAGATGCTCTCCCAGCTGAGCTAATCACCCCTGCAATCGAGTGGTGCGCATTCTACATATCTGTTTTTTGAAGTCAAACCCTGAAATGAAAAAATTCGTTGCCAGATCGCGGCATATTGCTGTTTTTTTAAACAACTTGCCCGCCCACCCATTCGAAACGACGGCAGCCGGCCACGCCTGTACAACGATCGAAGGCGCCACTTACCATACCGGCCCCGCCCGCTCCGGCGCCGCGGCCATCCTTCACGACCGGTGAGCACAATGGACATCTACAAGGAGTTTCACTTCGAAGCCGCGCACCACCTGCCCAACGTGCCGGACGGCCACAAGTGCGCACGCCTGCACGGACACAGCTTCCATGTACGGCTCTACCTGTCGGGCAGCGTTGGCGAACGGAGCGGCTGGGTGATCGACTTCGCCGACATCAAACAGGCGTTCAAGCCGATCCTGGAACAGCTCGACCACCACTACCTGAACGAGATTCCCGGCCTCGAGAATCCGACCAGCGAAAACATCGCCCGCTGGATATGGGCTCAGACCCGACCCCGATTGCCGGCACTCAGCGCCGTGGAACTGCGCGAAACCTGCACGAGTGGTTGTATCTATCGCGGCGACTGACCGCCCGCCCGTTTCTCTGATCACCCGCACTCAGGCGCCCTAAGTGCGCCCTCACCGCCGAGGCCGCGTGCCGCAGACCATTGGGCCTCGTCACGCGAGAGTGTTACTCGGTAACACTTATTCACATTGACAAATCACTTTTTTCACAAAACGGTCACAAGACCGACATGCGAAATTTTTATAAAATCCACCTTAGAAAAATAAAATAAGCTAATGATTTATTTAATAAATTTTATTTTTGATCGTTTTTTGATCGATTCGCTGAAACCTGCATGAAACATGGCCTGCATGGTTGCGAGAACATTTTATCCAGAAAGTTATCCACAGAATTTGTGGAAAATTCCCATCTACGGAGACGATCTCAGTTGACCGGGAAACCGGCCGACATCAACCCCACTTTCTCGACCATCTGGGCCAGGTTGGCATACGGCGCGCGCGCCCGCAGCTGCCAGCTGCGCTCATCCACCGGTTGCATCAGCAGCCCGGAGATCACCTCGCCGGCGGTGACGAAGATGCCGTGGAAACCGTCGCCCGGCATGTAGTCGGCCGCCACCACCATGTCGAACAGCACCAGCCCGCGCTTGTGCGGCGCCTCGCGGAACGGCACCAGCCGCTGCGCGCTGCCACTGCTGTAGAGCTTGCCGAGCCGGCCGCCGAGGCCGGCCTTGGTCAGCGCGTCGACACAGCGGCGCCGGCGCTCCTGATCCGTCACCTCCGGCGCGACCTGCCGCTCCCTCGGCTGCGGCTGTGCCTGCGCGTAGTCGGCCAGCGCCTGATCCGACGACTTGCGCAACCGGTCGAGATCGAGCCGCAGGTCGGTCGCCACCTGCCGCAACCGGGCGATCGCCACCGGGTCGTGGGCGAGGATGGCGTGGTAATCGAGACGGCGGCTGGCCTCGACCAGCTGCAGTGCATCCTGCTGCAACTGTGGTGATCCGTTCTTATTGTTCATGTCGCTCACACTGACGCGCTCCTGCGATGGCGCGATGGGTCGTTGTCGGAAACGGCCGCCCGCCCCCTCGGGAGGCGCGACCGGCGCGAAGTATAGTTAACGCTCCCCACCACCGCCCCGTGCGCACCGATACCGCGTACCGATACCGGGAGGATCGAGATGAGTGCCAACGCCAACTGGCGTGCGCTGACCGACGCCTGGCTCATCGACGAGTCGCACCAGCTGCAGCAGCTGCGCACGCTGCTGCAGCCGCTGCTGCCGGCGGCGAGCGCCGAGGCGGCGCGCTGGATCGAAGCGGTGCGGGCCGATACCGGTGGCCACGGCGTCGAGGCGCTGCTGCGCGAGTACGCGCTCGACAGCCGCGAGGGGCTGGCGCTGATGGTGCTGGCCGAATCGCTGCTGCGAATTCCCGATCCCGACGCCGCCGACGAGCTGATCCGCGGCCTGCTCGGCCCCGCCGACTGGCACAGTCACGTCGGCCACAGCGAGTCGGTGCTGGTCAACGCCACCAGCTGGGGGCTGGCGCTGGCCGGCCGCTGGCTGGCCGACAGCGACGATCGCCACGGCCGCGCCCCGACCGACGTCGGGCAGTGGCTGCAGCGCTGGCGCGCCCGGCTGGCCGAGCCGCTGCTGCGGCGCGCGCTGAAACGGGCAATGCGTTTTCTCGCCGACCAGTTCGTGCTCGGCGCCGACCTGCCGCAGGCGCTGGCCCACGCCCGCACGCACTGGAGCGACGGCGTCACCCACTCGTTCGACATGCTCGGCGAGGCGGCACTGACCGCCGACGACAGCACCGCCTACCTCGACGCCTACCGCACCGCCATCGATACGGTCGGCGCGGCGCGGCTGCCGGAGGGTCTGGCCCGCCCCGGCGTCTCGATCAAGCTGTCGGCGCTGCACCCGCGCTACCAGACGCAGCACTGGCAGCGGCTGAGGAGCGAGCTGCTGCCGACACTGCACACGCTGCTGTTGCGAGCGGCCGAAGCCGGCGTCGACATCACCTTCGACGCCGAGGAAGCCGACCGGCTGGAACTGTCGCTGGCGCTGCTGGAGCAGCTCGGTGACGGCCTGCCGGCGCACGCGCGCCGTCATGTCGGTGTCGCCGTGCAAGCCTACAACCCGCGCGTGCTGGCGGTGCTGCAGTGGATCGGCGAGCTGGCGACGCGCTACGGCACACCGCTGAAGGTGCGGCTGGTCAAGGGCGCCTACTGGGACAGCGAGATCAAGCGCGCGCAGCAGCGCGGACTGCGCGGCTACCCGGTCTTCACCGCGAAATGGCAGACCGATCTCGCCTACCTCGCCTGCGCGCGCTGGCTGCTGCAGCACCCGCAACAGTTCTTCCCGCAGTTCGCCACCCACAACGCGCTGACCATCGCCACCGTGCTGCAGTTTCAGAGCGACCCGCGCCGGCTCGAATTCCAGCGCCTGCACGGCATGGGCGAGGCGCTCTACCACTGCGTGCGCCGCGACCACCCCGAACTGGCGCTGCGCGTCTACGCGCCGGTCGGCGCCCATCGCGAACTGCTGCCCTACCTGATCCGCCGGCTGCTGGAGAACGGCGCCAACAACGCCTTCGTGCACCGGCTGCACGATGCGTCGATACCGGTCGCCGAGCTGCTGCGCGATCCGCTGCAGGCAGCGCCGCAGACCGCCGTCATTCCACCACCGACCGTCCTTCACGCCCCGCGCACCGATGCCCCCGGCATCTGGCTGCACAGCGAAATCGAACGCCGCGCGCTGCTGCACGAGATCAACGCTTTTCGCGGTAACCACTATGGCGATGCCGACGATCCATGCGCGGTAACCAGCCCGGCCACCGGTGAGCCGGTCGGCCGCTGGCGGCCGGCCGATACGGCGCGAATCGAGGCCACCATCACAGCCGCGCGCACCGCACAGCGCAACTGGTACGAAACGGCCGTCGACCTGCGCGCCCAATATCTCGAACAGGCCGCCGAACGGCTGCTGGCGCACCGCGCGGAGCTGGTGACGCTGATGGCGCGCGAAGTCGGCAAGACGCTGGAGAGTGGCCTCGACGAGATGCGCGAGGCCGTAGACTTCTGCCGCTATTACGCCGCGCTGGCCCGCGACCAGCTGCCGACGCGACCGCTGCCCGGCCCGAACGGGGAGATCAACCAGCTGCAGCTGCGTCCGCGCGGCCTGATCGCCAGCATCAGCCCGTGGAATTTTCCGCTGTCGATCTTCGTCGGCCAGGCCGCCGCCGCGCTGGTATGCGGCAACGCCGTCGTCGCCAAACCGGCCGAACAGGCGACGCTGACCGCGCAGCTGGCAACGCATTGCCTGCAGCAGGTGCTGCCACCGGATCTGTTGCAACTGCTGCCCGGCGATGGCGAAACGGTTGGCGGCGCGCTGTGCGCCCACCCGGCGGTCGACGGCATCGTCTTCACCGGCGGCCTCGACACCGCGCGTGCGATCCAGTGCGCGCTCGCCGGCCGCGACGGGCCACTGATTCCACTGATCGCCGAAACCGCCGGTATCAATGCGCTGATCGCCGACAGCAGCGCCCAGCCGCAGCAGCTGGTCGCCGACGTGCTGCGCTCGGCGTTCGACAGTGCCGGCCAGCGCTGCTCGTCGCTGCGGCTGCTGTGCCTGCCGCACACCACCGCCGATGCCATCGAGCAGCTGCTGATCGGTGCGATGCGACAGCTGCAGCTCGGCGATCCGCTGGAGTGGAACTGCGACATCGGCCCGATCATCGACGCGCAGGCGCTGCTCGCGCTGCGCCAGTACGTCGAACCGTTCCGGCAGCGCGGACGGGTGATATATGAAGGCGATACCCCACCTAACGGAAACCTCATGGCGCCGGCGCTGCTGCGCGTCGACGCCGTCGCAGAACTGCAGCGCGAAGCATTCGGCCCGATCCTGCACATCCTGCGCTACGACGAGCGCCAGCTCGACGCACTGGTCGACGCGATCGACGCGCTCAGCTACGGCCTGACCGCCGGCATCCACAGCCGCAACGAAGCACGCGCCCGACGCATCGCATCACGGCTGCGGGTCGGCAACTGCTACGTCAATCGCGACCTGATCGGCGCCGTGGTCGGCACGCAACCGTTCGGCGGTCGCGGTCTCTCCGGCACCGGCCCCAAGGCCGGTGGCCCGCACTATCTGTTCGCCTTCACCACCGAAGCGACGCTGACGATCAACAGTGCCGCGCTCGGCGGCGACCCGCAGCTGCTCGGCCGCACAGCCCCGCCATCCTCCACGCAGAACTGATTCGACCCAGTCCTTCAGCTGTCACACGGTTGCAACAATCCCGCCACAGAATGCGCGGCATCGTGAAGCTCGACCTTCGCGAACACCAACCGAACGTGGAGAACTTGGATGAAACGCAAACTGCTTCCGCTGCTGATCGCCGGCCTGTCCGTGACCGCAACCGCCACCGTCTCCGCCGGTGCGCCAACCGTCTACGGCAAGGTCAACGTCACCCTGCAGTCGTTCGATCTCGAGCAGATCAACACCGCTACCGGCGCAGTCGTCGATGAGCGCGATGACTGGCAGTTGCGCAGCAATGCCTCGCGCCTCGGCGTCAAGGGCGACTGGGACATCACCGACAGCCTGAAAGCGATCTACAAACTGGAATACGAGGTGTCGATCGACACCGGCACCAACAGCAATGGCCGCGAACTCTCCGCCCGCAACATCGTCGGCGGCTTCCAGGGCGGCTGGGGTACGCTGATCGCCGGCCGTCACGACACGCCGCTGAAACTGATCCAGGAAAAAGTGGATCGCTTCAACGACCTGCAGGTCGCCGACATCAGCAACTACATGACCGGTGAGTTCCGCCGCGACAACATCGTCATCTACACCACCCCGTCGATGGGCGGCTTCGCCTTCACCGCCGCCTTCGCACCGGGCGAGAGCAGCTCCGACGCCAGCGGCACCGACGACGGCTTCGCCGATACCACGTCGTTCGCGCTGACCTACGGTGCCGGCACCAATCTCTATCTGGCAGTGGCGCACGAGCAGAACATGGCCGCCAACAGCGGCGCCGGCAACTCCGACATCACCCGCCTGGTCGGCGAAGCGGTGTTCGGCCCGGCCAAGATCGGCGCGCTGTACCAGATGGCTGAAAAACACGACCGTCTCGACAGCGTCGGCGGCATCGCCAGCTCCATCGGCCAGTTCGGCAGTCCGTTCGACGAGCAGGATGCCTGGATCATCAGCGGTGAATTCGCCGCCACCAAGGAGTTCATCCTGAAGGCGCAGTACGGCCAGTCCGAATCGTCGCCGGTCGCCGCCGGTCTGGACGATGCGGAAGCGAAGATGTTTGCTCTCGGCGCCGACTACAAACTCGACAAGAACTCCAAGCTGTTCGCCTACTACGCACAGCTGGAAGTCGACGGCCAGACCGCCACACTGAGCAACCCGGGCAAGCCCAAGGACACCACCTTCGGCATCGGCTACGAGCTCAATTTCTGATATCCGGAAACAGCAATGAAGGGGGCTTGCGCCCCCTCTTTTTTGCGCGATGGCCAAACATGACGGTTTGATGTCGATTCGATGACGACACGCCACCGTGACAACCCACCCACCACGCCCCGCCGGGAGAGGACGATCATGAACTCACAACCACGCCGTCTCGTACCGCTCGCCCTCGCCGCTGCGCTGACCTGCGTCGGCGCCAGTGCCGACAGCGACGTCGAGCAGGCCGATTCGCTGCGTTTTCAGGAGTTCTTCAAGGACAAGAAAGATGCGGTGAAAATCTGGAAGGACAGCGACGGCAAACTGGATGCCGGAAAACGCACCGACACGATCAAGGCCTACGACGCGAGCGCTGCCGGTGCCGCGCCTGCATCGACGCCCGTCGCGCCGACGGCTGCCGCAGCGACGACGACCGCCATCGCGCCCACCGCCGCCGAAGTCGGCCAGCGTTTCGAGATCCGCGAACGCTACGCGCTCGGCCGCAGCGCCAGCACTCCGTACTCGGCGTTCTACGTCATCGAGGCGCTGCATCAGCAATCGGCGCAGCTCTGCCCGCGCGGCTGGAAGAAACTGGCCGAGCGCTCCGAACCTGTCGAGCAGGATTTCTTCCTGTATTACGAGATCGAGTGTCTCTGACACAAAGCCCTCCCCTACTTCGCAGGGGAGGACCTCGGCTTCACGCCGCGCAGGCCGGCGTAGCGCGCCTGGATTTTCGGCAGGTCGATATCGATATCGCCACTCGGGATGAACACATCACCAAAGCCGATCGTGTGCTTGTCACCATCGACATAACCCAGCACGATCGGCACGTTCGCGCCACAGGCGATCTGGTAGAAACCGGTCTTCCAGCGTTCGACCTGCGAGCGCGTCCCCTCCGGCGTGATCAGCAGAATCAGCTGGTCGCGTTGCGCGAACTGGTCGACCATCTGCGAAACCACGTTGTTCGCCTTGCGGCGGTCGATGGCGATGCCACCGAGCCAGCGCATCAGGCCGCCGAACGGCGCCCCGAACAGCGAATGCTTGCCCATCCAGTGCAGGTCGATGCCGGCCTTCAGTACCGCCAGCAGCATCAGCACGAAATCCCAGTTGCTGGTGTGCGGCGCTGCGATCAGCACATAGCGCGTCTGCGTCGGCACCGGCCCGACCAGTTGCCAGCCAGACAGCCGCATCAGCAGCGACGCCAGCGGTTGCAGCAGCCGCTGCAGCCAGCGCGTGTTGAACAGGGTCGCCTCGCCGGGCACGACGTTCATGCGCGGATACCGGTCGCCGTCACAGCCAGTCGCTGAACGGCGACTCGATGTCGAGATCGACGGCCGCGCCGAAACCCGGCACGCGCAGCGCGTGCGCATCCAGCTGCAGGTCGTCACCGCCGAGCACGTTGTGGTCGAAGTGGTAGATGATCTGCCAGTCGCCGTTGCAGGCGCGCTCGTCGTAATCGGCGGCCCGGCCGAGAGCGCTCTCGTTGCGGTGGCGGTAGTCGGCGATCGCCTTGGCGCCGTGACGGCTCTGCAGCATCCGCAGCGCGACGTGCGGCGCCAGCAGCGGTGCCGAGGCGTTGTTGCCACCGAAACCCTTGGCGTTCAGCAGCGAGACGTCGAGCTTCTGCGCATCGACCTCGATATGTTCGCTACCGATCAGCAGGTTGCTGCGATGCACGTCGTCGGCGACATGATCGATGGTGCGGATACCCGGAATGATGCCGTCGGCCCAGATACCGAGGCTGGCGGCCAGCTGATCGCCCGGCGCCACCCCCATCGTGTGGCCGATGTAGGCCTTGATCGCCGCCACCGGCCACTGCTCGATGCCGAACTGGCGCGCGATCTCGTTGAAGATGTGCGATTCGGTGACGCGGTTCTGCGGCGTGCTGGTGCCGTGCGCGTGCACGTAGGAGCGGCGCCGCAGCGCCTCGTCGCCGAGGATCGCGCGCACCGTCGCGCAGCTCTTCGCCATCGTGATGTAGTTGCCGATGCCCGGCGACGAGATCGACTTCTTGAAGCCGTCGGCATTGATGAAGACATCGGGCACCGCCGCGTAGACGTTGGCGCCGAGCTCCAGCGCCAGCTCGTCGTCCATCAGCACGACGTACTGCGCCCCCTCGGCGATGGTGAAACCGCAGTTGGTGCTGAACGGTCGCGACGCGCGCCGGTAGTCGGGTTCGGTCAGCCCCTTGTGCGCGTCGAGCGCGAGCAATTCCTTGTCGGTCGCCAGCGCGCCCATCGCGATGAAGCCCTCCATCACGTCGGGCAGCACCGGCGCCTCGGCGCTGCCGACGACGACGACGCGGGCACGGCCGCTGCGGATGTCGTCGACGCCCTGGCGCAGGCTGAACAGGAAGGTCGCGCAGGCGCCAGAGTTGCCACCGGTGTAGCCGGCGTTGCCGAGCACGTAGGCGTTGATGAAGTCGGCCGGCATGTCGAGCAGGCCGAACGGCAGGTGCTTCGACGTCACGCGCTTGCCGCGATAGCGGGCGCCGAGCAGGCCGCCGTTGCCGTTCTCGTCGCACTGCGCCAGCGCGCTGCCGGCATAGCAGCCGATCTGGTCGGGCGCCACCGCGTTGCAGATCGCCTGCCAGTCGAGACCGGTCGAGCCGAGCGCGTCGGAAGCGGCGAAGATCGCCAGCTGCAGGCCGCGCGGATGGTTGCGGGATTGATACAGCGAGCCGGGATCGAAACCGGTCGGCAGGATACCGCCGGCCTTGGCGTCGATCGCGTCGAAATCGGGCAGCAGCAGTTCGGTGTCGCCGCTGATCTCGACGCGCACGTTGCGGCCGTCGAGCTCGCTGACATGCCAGTGCGGCGGCAGCTCCGCCGGCAGGTTGCGCGCCTTGGTGACGAAACCGATCGTACCGCCGCCGGTCTCGACCGGCAGCCGGCGGTTCAGCGGCGCCCGCGCCGGGTCGAACCACTCCGGTTCGATGCGGCGGATCAGCGAGTGGTCGAGCAGGTAGCGCCGCCCCACCTCGTCGCGCTCGGCGCCGGGCCGGCCCATCAGCGCCGCCAGGCTCTGCAGCGTGCGCTCGGCCCTGGCGGACGGCAGCGCGTCGATGACCATGCGGCGATAGCCGTGATGAAAGGAGCTGCGACCAGCGGCATTGACGCCGCCAAAACCAACGATCAGGGGCAATCTGGCCATGACTGTTTCCGGCAGGACGGTATGAGGAGGGGCGCGAGGAAAAGCGTCTGTGGGCGACGATTTTAGTGGTGCACCGGAATCGTTATCCGCGTAAATTGGCCAATTATCCGAACTTTTCGGCCATCACCGATGCCCCACGTCACACTGCTCGCCCTGCCCGGATCGCTCGCCTCCAGCCTGTCGCTGCCGATGGAGATGCTGACCGCCGCCGACCAGCTGGCGCGCAGCCGGCAGCGCGCCGCGACGACCCCGCTGCGCCACCGTATGGTCGGCACCGGCGATGGTATCGCGACGATGGCCAACGGCCTGCGTTTCGCGCTCGACGGCCACTGGCGCGACATCGCCGAGACCGACCTGCTGATCGTGCCGGCGCTGTGGCGCAACCCGCTGCCGCAGCTGCGCCGGCACCTCGCGCTGCTGCCATGGCTGCGCGAACTAGCCGGGCAGCAGACGCTGCTGTGCGCCGTCGGCACCGGCAGTTTCCTGCTGGCCGAGGCCGGCCTGCTGGACCAGCGCCCGGCGACGACGCACTGGTTCTATTTCGACCAGTTCGAACGGCGCTACCCCTCGGTGCAACTGAAGCGCCAGCACCTGATCACCGGCGCAGCCAACATCTACTGCGCCGGCTCGGTCAACTCGGTGGCCGACCTGACCATCCACTTCATCGAACGCTTCTACGGCGCCGACCTCGCGCGCTACGTCGAGGCGCAGTTCTCGCCGGAGATCCGCCGCCCGTTCGCGATCCACGCCTTCAGTGCCGACGTTCACGGCGACGAGCTGATTCAGGAGGCGCAGTCGTGGCTGCAGCGCCATCACGCCGAGGAGATCGCGATGCCGGCGCTGGCGCAGCGGCTCGGCATCGGTCTGCGCACGCTCAACCGCCGTTTCCGCCAGGCCACCGGCACCACGCCGGTGCGCTATCTGCAACAGCAGCGGCTGCGCAGCGCGCGCGAACTGCTGCGCACCACCGATCTCGGTATCGCCGACATCGCGCTGGCGGCCGGCTTCGGCGACGGCGACTACTTCAGCCGGCTGTTTCGCAACGAGACGCGCATGACACCGAGCGATTACCGGCGCGCTGTGCGCGGCAAACTGTTCGCGCTGCCGGAAACGCACGACGAGTGAACCGTTGGCGACGATTGCGGTCGATTATTGACACATCGACGATGCGCCTGCGCACCGGCATCGCGACGATCACGAAATGGGTACCGATACGTTGACAGGGAGAAAGCAAATGCATAGTCTGCCAAACAGCGTGTTTTTACAGCACGCACTGCTCTTTTTTCCGCGTCACATGACTCTGCGACAATTTTCACGATTCACGGAATGCCACTGCTTCCCGACGGAAACGGCAGACGGCTTCTCGATATGCTCTGAAACTTAAAACGCGATACAGCATCAGAAATAAGAATGCGACCCGCGGATTGAAACTTCGCTTATCACGACACGTTTATCACAACAGATGGTTCAATGACGTCATGAAAACAACTGTCAAGTGGTTCAATGTTGCCAAGGGTTACGGTTTCCTCGAGAACGGTGCCGGCCCCGATATCTACGTCAACGCCAAGAGCCTGCGCGGCGCCGATCGCATCAATACCGGCGACGTCGTCGAGTTCGAATGCCATGTGTTCGACGGCAAACTGGTAGCGCGCCATGTCAAGCCGGTTCGCGGCAGTCAGCCGAGCAGTGGCGGCAACCACAGCGGCAACCACAACAACAGCTACGGCAATTACGGCAACCAGAGCAGCCATGGCGGCGGCAACCGCTACAGTGGTGGCAACGACGGCAATCGCCAGGAGTTCTACCCGCGCTCGCAGCAGCCACGCTTCGTCATGCAGTGATTCACCGACACGGTGACCGATACATCGGGTGACGACGGAGCGTCACCCACCGAACGCCAGACGCTTTCCGTCGAGCCAACACCATGGCGACTGCACCGCACCTGCGCCACTCACCCGCGATCCGCTGGCTGTTGCTGATCGTGGGCTGGGTCGCCCTGGTGTTGGGCGTGATCGGCATTGCACTGCCGGTCATGCCGACGACGCCGTTCCTGCTGCTGGCCGCCGCCTGCTTTCTGCGCAGCTCGCCGCGCTTCTACCACTGGCTGACCCATCACCGCTGGTTCGGCCCCTATCTGCGGCTCTACCTCGATGGCAAGGGCATTCCGCGCCGCGCCAAGATCGGCATCATCACCATCCTGTGGCTGACGATGACACCGACGGCACTGCTGATCGTGCCGTGGCCCTGGCTGTCGATACTGATGCTGCTGATCGCGATCTGCGTGTCGCTCTACATCGCGCGCATGCCGGAGCCGGCGGTGATACGCCTGCCGATCGACCCGCGCTGACGGCAGGCTCTGTTGGCGGGTTACTTCTTCTTGCTCTTCTTGATGAACTTCATCATCCGCGTGCGGCTGCGCTCCTGCCGCGGCGTCAGTTCGTTCTTGCGACCGGCATAGGGGTTCTCGCTGGTGCGGAACTCGATGAAGACCGGCGTGCCGACCAGCTTCAGCTCGCGCCGGAACGTCTTTTCCAGATAGCGCCGATAGGCAGCCGGCACCCTCTCGGTCTGATTGCCGTGGATGATGATGCGCGGCGGATTGCTGCCACCGGCGTGCGCATAACGCAGCTTGATGCGCCGTCCCTGCACCAGCGGCGGCGCGTGTTCGAACACGGCCTTTTCGAGAATCTGCGTCAGCTTGTGCGTCTGCAGTTTCATCGTCGCGGCGCGGTGCGCGCTGTGCACCGATTCGTACAGATGGCCGACACCGGTGCCATGCAGCGCCGAGATGAAATGGATCTCGGCGTAATCGATGAATTGCAGACGCCGCTCCAGATCGGCCTTGATCGTGCGGCGATGATCGTCGTCGAGGCCATCCCATTTGTTCAGCGCGATGACGACGGCGCGACCGGCATCGATGACGTGGCCGAGCAGATGCAGATCCTGATCGACGATCCCCTCGCTCGCATCCATGACCAGAATCACCACCTGTGCATCGTCGACCGCCTTCAGCGTCTTGACGATCGAGAACTTCTCCACGGTCTCGTGCACGTTCTTGCGGCGACGCACGCCGGCGGTGTCGATCAGCGTGTAGACGCGCTCGCCGCGCTCGTAACGGATGTAGACACTGTCGCGCGTGGTGCCGGGCTGGTCATAGACGACGACGCGATCCTCACCGAGCAGCCGGTTGACCAGCGTCGACTTGCCCACGTTGGGGCGGCCGACGATGGCGATCTTGATGCCCGGGTCCTCCGCCTCGACAGCCTCTTCCGCCCCCTCGACCACTTCGTCGGGAAACAGGTCGAGCACGTCTTCGAGCAGTGGCCGGATGCCGCGCCCGTGTGTCGCAGTGGTCGGGTAGATGCGCTCGACGCCGAGTTCGTAGAACTCGGCCATCGCCTCGTCGGGGTTGGCGCCGTCGATCTTGTTGGCGACGACGAACACCGGCTTGCTCAGGGTGCGAACCTTCTGCACCAGCTCGCGATCGACGGCGGTCAGCCCGGCGCGCGCGTCGAGCATCAGCAGCACCGCATCGGCCTCATCGACCGCCTGCTCAGACTGCTGCGCGACGGCGGCGTCG
The DNA here is from genome assembly GCA_964515735.1 of uncultured Verrucomicrobiaceae bacterium. Taxonomy (GTDB): domain Bacteria; phylum Pseudomonadota; class Gammaproteobacteria; order Pseudomonadales; family CAMLJR01; genus CAMLJR01. The sequence continues at coordinate 60,965 of CAZEVP010000011.1, forward strand.
ATCCCCTCTTCCTGACCGGTGATACCGGCGGTGTCGATGACGATGAAGTGACGGCCATCGAAACGCGCCTCGCCGTACTGGCGATCGCGCGTCAGGCCCGGAAAGTTGGCGACCAGCGCATCCTGCGTGCGGGTCAGCCGGTTGAACAGCGTCGACTTGCCCACGTTGGGGCGGCCCACCAGAGCCAGAACCGGGACCATCATCGACCTCGCAAAAAGGGGTACTGCCAGAAATCAGGAGAGACGCCGACGCTCAGTCGGCGGCCCTCAGGCGATAGGCGACGATCTTGCCGCTGTTGCCGAACACGTAAAGTATGTCGTCGACGACCAGCGGCGCGACGCGCACGCCATCGGAATCGACGCGGGTGCGACCGACGATGCGGCCGTCGGCCTGCGACAGCAGGTGCAGATAGCCCTCGAAATCACCGACCGCGACGAAGCTGCCCCAGGTCGCCGTGCCGCTGAGCTGACGCCGCGCCAACACGCTCTGCTCCCAGCGCACACCCTGGTCCTCGCGGTCGAAGGCGATGACGTTGCCGTCGGCGGTGGCGACGTAGATGTTGCCGAAGCCCTCGCTGACCGAGGCGTAGCTCGACGCCTTGCGGCCCCACAGCCGGCGGCCGTTGCGCAGCTCCAGCGCGCTCAGGTCGCCCTGATAGGCGACGACGAACAGCTGATCGCCCGAGCGCAGCGGGTCGGCGGCGATGTCGGTCAGCCGCTCGATTTCCGAGCTGCCCTCGGCGATACCGGCGCGACTCTCCCAGTAGAGCTGGCCGTTGTCGCGATTGACGGCGACCACCTTGCCGTTGGCGAAACCGGCGATCACCGCCCCTTCGGCCAGCAGCGGCGCGCTGGCGGCGCGCAGGCTCAGTACCGGCGGCGAGGCCGAATAGCTCCAGCGCGGCGAGCCCTTCTCGGCATCCAGGCCGACCAGCCGGCCATCGAAGGTGGCGACGGCGACCAGCGTCTCGTCGGCCACGGCCGGCGCCAACACTTCGCCGCCGACCGGCTGCTTCCACAGCGTCTCGCCGGTGGCGAGATCGAGTGCCCACAGCCGGCCGTCGGCCGAGGTGACGTAGGCACGGCCACCTCCAACGGCGACGCCACCGGTCAGCGACTGTTTCAGATCGGCATCCCACAGCGACTTGCCGGTGTGACGATCGAACGCCTCGATCTCCCCCTCGGCCGACGCCACCACCAGCGTGTCGCCGCTGACGGCCGGCCGCAGCCGGTTGAACAGGCCGCCCTGACCGTCGCCGACACTGTCGCTCCAGACGCGGTCGAGCCGCTGCTCCTGCTGGATGTCGGTCAACGGTGACGGGCCGAGCGCTTCGTCCTCGTCGTCCTCGAACAGCGCGCAGCCGGAGAGCAGCGCGGCCATCAGCACGAACGACAACCGTATGAGCCATGTCTGCATGAACGACGTCTGCATGAACGACGGCCGCGCGCGGCACGGCATCGGAGCGTTGGCGATCATTCGGCGTTCTCCGCGGCGGTTGCGGTGCTGCGCTGGGCCTCATCGAGATCGCGCAGTTTCAGGTCGAGCAGCGGGTCGGACATCGGCTCCTTCATCGCCGACGCCAGCGTCTTCGAGCGCTCGTAGGCCGCGCGCGCGCCGGCAATGTCGCCCTTGCTCTGCAGAATGTCGCCGCGCACCTGCTCGTAGGCGAAGGCGTAGCTGCCACCGTCGCGCAGCTGTGCCAGCGCATCGTCGGGCTTGCCGTCGGCCAGCAGCACCCGCGCCAGCCGCAGCCGGGTCAGCGCCGCGATCTCGACCGACGGTTTCTGCGCCAGCACCCAGTTCAGCTCCTGCTCGGCCTGCGCCAGATCACCGGCCGTCACCGCCTGCTGCGCCTTCAGCAGCGCCGCCAGCTGGGCGTAGGCCGACTTCGGGAAATCGCGCTTGAGGCCATCGGCCAGCGTGCTGGCGGTGGTGGCCTGTTCGGCGCTCGGCGCTGCCTGCTCCAGCTGCCGCACCGCTTCCAGCAGGTTCTGGAACTGCGCCGAGGCGGTCTCGGCCTGAGTGGTCTGGTGCGACTGCCAGCCGCGCCAGCCGAACACCAGTGCCAGCGCGACGGCGCCGCCGAGCAGCAGGCTGCGACCGTTCTCGCGGAACCAGTTCTTCAGCTGTTCGAGCTGCTCCTCTTCGGTTTTATAGGCTTCCACAACGACTCTCCGTTCTGGTCGGCAGCGCCGACGCTTGTCGATATTTAAAGGGTGATCCCGGACCGCGGCGGCCGTCAGCCGGCCGCTGGTGCCAGCTCGGCGCCCAGGAAGGCGGCCAGTTCGTCGACCGACACCGCCTGCTGTGGGCGCGCATCGTCGCGCAGCCACTTCACATTTACCAGCCGTTGCGCCACTTCATCGTCGCCGAGCACCAGCGCGATGGCGGCGCCGCTCTTGTCGGCGCGCTTGAACTGGCTCTTGAAACCGCCGCCACCACAATGCGTGACGATGCGCAGCCCCGGCAGCGCCGAGCGCAGCCGCTCGCCGAGCAGCAGCGCCTCGCGCTCGGCGGCGGCACCGGCGGCGACCGTATAGACCTGCGGCGCCGGCGCGATATCCGCCGGAATCGCGTTCAGCGTCTCCAGTAGCAGGCAGAGCCGCTCGACGCCCATCGCAAAACCGACCGCCGGCACCGGCTTGCCGCCGAGCTGCTCGACCAGACCGTCGTAGCGGCCACCGGCGCAGACCGTGCCCTGCGCGCCGAGGCGGTCGGTGGTCCACTCGAACACGGTCTTGCCGTAGTAGTCGAGACCGCGCACCAGCCGCTCGTTGACGCGGTAGCCGACGCCGGCGGCATCGAGCACCGCGCACAGCCGCTCGAAGTGGTCGCGCGACTCGTCGTCGAGGTACTGCTGCAGCCGCGGCGCGCCGTCGAGCAACCGACGTGTGTTCGCGTCCTTGCTGTCGAGGATGCGCAGCGGGTTGGTGGCGAGACGGCGCTGGCTGTCCTCGTCGAGCTGGTCGCGGTACTGGCCCAGATAGTCGACCAGCGCCGCGCGATAGGTGGCGCGCGCGGCCGCCGAGCCGATGCTGTTCAGCTCCAGCGTCAACGCCTCACCGATACCGAGCACGCGCCACAACCGCGCCGTCAGCAGAATCAGCTCGGCATCGATGTCCGGGCCGGCCATGCCGAACGCCTCGACGCCGATCTGGTGAAACTGGCGCAGGCGCCCCTTCTGCGGCCGCTCGTGGCGGAACATCGGGCCGGTGTACCAGAGGCGCTGGCTCTGGTTGAACAGCAGGCCGTTCTGCTCGCAGGCGCGCACGCAGCAGGCGGTTCCCTCCGGGCGCAGCGTCAGGCTGTCGCCGTTGCGGTCGACGAAGGTGTACATCTCCTTCTCGACGATGTCGGTCACTTCGCCGATCGAGCGCTGGAACAGCTCGGTCTGTTCGAGGATCGGAAAACGGATCTCGCGGTAGCCATAGCTGGCCAGCAGGCCGGCGACGGTGCGCTCCAGGTACTGCCACAGCGGGGTTTGCTCGGGGAGGATGTCGTTCATTCCCCGGATCGACTGGATGGTTGCCATCGGATGCTCGAAACAGTGTGCCTTGGTTGCGAAATAAAGATCGGTCGTGGTTGCGAAATAAAGATCGCTGGAAAAATGGATGGTGCAGCGGGCGCCGTTCTGCCCGGAACATGGCCGGCGCCGGACAGCCTCAGCCCCGCGCTATCAGCTGCTGCTCGGCCTCCAGCTTCGCCGCCGCCTTGCGCCGGATCAGCTGCTCGAGGTGGTCGACCAGCTCGGCGTTGACCACCTTGTGGTCGGGCGCGCCGTCGACGTAGACGAGGTTGTTCGGCGTGCCACCGGTCAGGCCGATGTCGGCCTCTTTGGCCTCGCCGGGGCCGTTGACGATGCAGCCGATGACGGCGACGTCGAGCGGCACGTTCAGATCCTCGAGCCGGCTCTCCAGCGCGTTCATCGTCGCGACCACGTCGAAGTTCTGCCGCGAGCAGCTCGGGCAGGCGATGAAGTTGATGCCGCGCGTGCGCAGCTTCAGGCTCTTCAGTATCTCGTAGCCAACCTTGACCTCTTCTACCGGGTCGGCCGCCAGCGAGATGCGGATGGTGTCGCCGATGCCGTCCATCAGCAGCAGGCCGAGACCAACCGACGACTTGACGGTGCCACCGCGCAGGCCACCGGCCTCGGTGATGCCGAGGTGCAGCGGCTGTTCGATCTGTGCGGCAATCTTGCGGTAGGCCGCCACCGCCATGAAGACATCGGAGGCCTTCACGCTGAGCTTGAAGTCGGGGAAGTTCAGCCGGTCGAGGATCTCGACGTGGCGCAGCGCCGACTCGACCAGCGCGTCCGGCGTCGGCTCGCCGTACTTCTTCTGCAGGTCCTTCTCCAGCGAGCCGGCGTTGACGCCGATGCGGATCGGGATGTTGCGATCGCGGGCAGCTTCGACGACGGCGCGGATGCGATCCTCGCGGCCGATGTTGCCGGGGTTGATGCGCAGGCAGTCGACGCCATACTCGGCCACCTTCAGCGCGATCTTGTAATCGAAGTGGATATCGGCGACCAGCGGCACCTCGACCTCGGCGCGGATGGCGCGGAACGCCTCGGCCGCCTCCATCGTCGGCACCGATACCCGCACGATGTCGGCACCGGCCTCGGCCACCTTGCGAATCTGCGCGACGGTGGCGCCGACGTCACAGGTGTCGGTGTTGGTCATGGTCTGCACCGAGATCGGCGCGTCGCCACCAACCGGCACCTTGCCAACCATGATCTGACGCGACTGCCGGCGCCGGATCGGCGATTCGAATTTCATGCGTACCTCAGGAAGTCTGCCGTCGGGCTCAGCTGCTGCCGACGATCAGGCGGGCGGAGCGCGCACCGCTCGGCACTTCGATATCGACCGGGCGGCCGTTGTAGGCCATCTCGACGCCCGGCGCGAAACCGAGCAGCACTTTGAACGGACCGCGCCCTTCGATCTGCAACTGCTCGTCGGCACGCTTGAGTGCGGCGACCAGCACCTTGTTGTCGCGGTCCTTGATCTCGACCCAGCAATCGGCGGAGAAACGCAGATTCAGGCGATCGGCGGCAGCGGCCAGTGCCTCGGCGGCCTGCTCCGCGCTCATCGCCGGTGCCACCGGCGTGAGCGGCTCCACCGGCAGCAGTTCCACGGCGTCGAGCAGATTGGCGGCGGCCAGCGGCTCGTCGAGCCCGCCCGGCAGGCCGATCGTGACGCTGTTGTTCTCCGGCGTCAGTGACACCAGCTCCGGCGCCTTCTCACCCATCTGCTGCCAGCCCCACAGGCCGAGCACGACCAGCAGGGCCGCCACCGCGCCCCAGTGACGCCGCGGGCCGTGGCTGTCGAGCGCGATCGGCCGGTAGCGCGGCCGCCGCGACGTCGCCGCCACGACCAGCGCGGCGGATGCGACCGGCGCCGGCTGGCGCGCGTCGAACAGCGCCAGCAGACGCCGCTCGTCCAGCTTCAGCGCGCGCGCGTAATTACGCAGATAGCCGCGCGCGAAGGTCGCTCCCGGCAGACGCCGGTAATCGTCACTTTCCAGCGCCGAGAGAAAACTGCGCAGCAGGTTCAGACGCTCCGCCATCTCATCGATGCTCAGACCCGCCTGTTCGCGGGCCTGACGCAGCAGCGCGCCGGGCGTCTCGGCGCGCTCGATATCCTGATCATTTTCCATGTGTGCCGCCGCCATAGACACTTTGGTACTCGAGATACTCTTCCGACCGCGGGTAGAGGTTCTTCAGCGCCAGCGCGTAGCTCGCCACCGCATCGCGATCGCCGAACTTGTCGGCGAGCCGGATTCCCAGCCACAGACTGCCGGCGGTCTGGCGCGGCACCTGTTTGCGATACGCGGTATAGAACTCCTGCGCCCGCGCCATGTCGCCGAGCTGGTAGTTGGCCTCGGCCAGCTGGAACAGCGTCAGCGGGTTCCTGCGATCCATCAGCCGGGCCCGTTCGAACGCTTCACGCGCCGGCTCGTACTGTTTCAGCCGCATCCGCACCAGACCGAGGTTTACGTAAGCGTTAGGCCGCCCCTCGTAGAGGGTGTCCGCCACCACCTTCTCCAGCTGGCTGGCCGCCTCCTTGTAATCCTTCTGCTGGTACAGGAACGCAGCGTAGTTGTTGCGAATCCGCGACGCCTTGCCGTCGATCGACACCGCGCGCCGGAAATGCTCGCGCGCCAGCTCGTACTCGCCGGTGTTCTGGAACACCAGCCCGAGCGCCTCGTGCACCTCGGCGTTGCCCGGGTCGGTCTCCAGCGCGTTGCGCAGATGGCGCTTGGCCGCCTCCCAATTGCCGCGCTGGATGTAGCCACGCGCCGCTTCCACTGACAGCTGGACCGCCTTTGCCGGGTCTTTCTTCTCCGTGAAAACCCCGGTCTCGGTGGTCACGCAGCCGGCCAGCAGCACTGCCGCCAGCGTCGTCGCAAACCTGCCCCAGACTCTCAACATGCTGCCGTAAGCCCCTGTTATGACAAGATCAATGCGACATTATAGGACGCGAATGACCTGTGTGCCGTCAAGCGCCGCCTGACGATGGCGCTCGGCGCGTCGGGTGCGGTCCTGCACCTGGCCGACCAGCTGCCCGCAGGCGGCGTCGATATCGTCGCCGCGGGTGGTGCGAACGG